>JBDNHG010000828.1:0-2849 GCA_041688925.1 Acidimicrobiales bacterium
GCCGGCTGCTTCGAGGTCGAGCGAAGCAGAGTTCATGCAGAAGCGTTCGCCCGTGGGTTGCGGCCCATCAGGGAACACATGGCCCAGGTGGGCGCCACATTTTGCGCAGTCGGTTTCGATGCGCTGCACGCCCATGGACATGTCGATCTTGCGGGTGATCTTGTTCTCGTCGATCGCCTTGTAGAAGCTCGGCCATCCGCAGCCCGCGTCGTACTTGGTGTCGCTCTCGAACAAGGGTTCTTCGCAGACAACGCAGCGGTAGATGCCGTCGTCGGTGCTGTCCCAGTACTTGCCAGTGAATGCTCGTTCGGTGCCGGCCTGCTGAGTCACGACATACTGCTCTTGCGTCAAGCGCTCGCGGAGGTCGGCATCATCAACTTGGTACTCAGTCATGGCACCAGCGTAGGGCGCTCGCGGGCGCCCGTCACGTCCGAGCCACCGAGTTATGTAGCTGTTCAGAACTCGTGCCGGTCCGCCTGAGCCCAGATCACGTGAGGAGGTCGGCGTGATGAGCCTGCATCTGGTCGGCGTAGCTGCGGCTGAAGTAGTTCCATAATTGTTCGCCATAGGTGTCGGGACGGTGCCCGCTCGACATGGCGCCTGTTCCGAGCCTGGCCTCTTCAGGTGTGGGCATGAAACCTGCGTCATGATGGTGCGGGCTGGCCGCGACGGCGGCGGCGTATTCGGCGGACAGCGGCAGGCGGGTAAGTGGTGTTGTCAGCGAGGGGCCATGGAAGTAGCCCGCCGAATAGCGCTCTTCGCTGGTGATGACACGGTGCGGCGTGGCAACGAGATAGTTGCCCGTCATTGATTGCAGGATCTCGCCAAGATTGATCACAAAGGTGTCTTCGATGACCGGCACGTCAATCCAGTCGCCGTCGGGGTTCTGCACTTGCAAACCGGGCGTCGGTCCAGGTGCGAGCACGGTGAGGAAGCCGGCGTCATGGTGGGCATTCACGCCCGCAGCGCCTGCCGGAGTCGGCGGATAGTGAATGAACTTGGCCAGCGACATCGGCTGAGGGCCGAAGAGGCTGCGTAGGTGATCGCCGCCGAGCCCGAGGCCGACCGAGAGGGTGGCCATCAGCGAGTCGGCGAGGCCAGCGAGCGCTTCGATCCACTGGAGCGAAAGCGACTCGTGGCTGGGAAGCACACTGTCAGGAAGCCACTGGTTCGGGCCCAGCAGGCGGCTGTAGACCGGTTCGCCGTCGGCGGCGACCGGCCACTGCGTCCACACGTCGATCTGTTCGCGCATGTCGGGCGCATTGTCGGTCGTCTCAGCACCGACAGGTTCCCAGCCGCGAAACTGTGGTGACCGTTGTTTGTCGATGCGCTGTTTGTCGTCGGGTGAGAGCGCAAAGAATCGTCGCATCATCTCGAACACGTCAGCTGTCAGATCAGTGCTGATGCCGTGATTGGTGACGAGCGCGAAGCCGACGTTGTGGCAGATGTTGGTGAACTGGCTGCAGAACGCGTTGTCTGGCCCACCGGGCTGCAAGGCAGGGCTGATATCGACGACGGGAATTTCCTGAAAGACCACGGGCGAATCCTAGGTCGGGTGCAGGGCAAGAACCGGATCAGGTGGTATCGACCGTCCAGCATTAGGCTCGCAGCGATGACCACTGTGGGCCAGTTCAATGCAGGTTTGGTCGACTCGGCCAAATCGTGGCGGGTGGCGGTGGCGTCCTCAGCCCTTGTTGGGGTCTCGTTCGGCACGGTCTATACCTTCGGCGCGTTCTTCGATGCCATGGCGGCCGAGTTCGACTCGGGTCTCGGCTCTACATCGATCGTGTTCGGGCTGACGGCCTTCCTCTTCTTCGGCACCGGTGCGGGGTCAGGTTTCCTCGCTGATAGGTGGGGTGCTCGACCATTGGTGTGGGTGGGCGGCACCATGTTCGCTGTTGGTTTGTTTGTCACCTCTCGAGCCGATGCGCTCTGGCAGGGATACCTGAGTTACGGACTCGGCGTTGGCCTGGGCGGGGGACTGTTCGTGGCACCGCTGTTCGCCATGGCGGCAGGCTGGTTCGACCGCTATCGGGGTATAGCCCAGGGCATCGTCGCCACGGGCAGCGGCATCGGCACCCTGGTGTTGGTCCCCCTCGCCGAGCAATTGATCGATCGACACGGCTGGAGGCAGGCCTATGTCGTGTTGGCGGTGATTGCAGCGGTCACCTTCGGCGTCGGCAGCGTCTTCCTCGCACGTCCTCCCGTCGATCGGCCTGAACGGGCCGCGGCGCATCTTCGCAAGGTCATGTCGACACCGGCGTTCAAGAGGTTCGCCGTGTGTGGGATGTTGCAGTCGGGCTCGATGTTGTCGGCGTTCGTGTTTATCGTGACCTTCGCCACCGATCGAGGCGTGTCGTCACAGACGGGTGCGCTGCTGGTGGGCGTGATCGGCGCGTCGAGCATCGTTGGACGGCTCTTCCTGACCGGATTCGCCGATCGTGTTGGGCCGGTGCGCATGCTGCAGGTGGCGTTCCTCGTCCAGCCGGTTGCATTCGTGATCTGGTTGTTCGCCGGCGGGCAGGTATGGCTGCTCTTCGTTTTCGTGACGGTGCTCGGCATCGCGTACGGCGGCTATGTCGCTCTGGTCCCGCTCGTTGCTGCCCATCTGTTCGGGGTGCGCGGACTGGGCTCGGTAATGGGCTGGTCGTTCCTGGCGGGTGGCGTCGGCAGCCTGATCGCGCCGCCAACCGTCGGGTTCGTTGCCGACGCCGTGTCGGGTCAGTTCGTGCCGAAGCTGATCATCGCCGTCATCTCGGCCGCAGGCGCAGCCGTGCTGATCGGCCTGCAACCCGAGCCGGTCGACCTCGCAGCCTGAAGCGAATTGTCCATGCGCCTGGCGCCTGGAC
>JBDNHG010000829.1:0-3240 GCA_041688925.1 Acidimicrobiales bacterium
CGAGCCGTTAGTTCCTGAAACCGAACCAACGAGTGTGCAGTCAGCTTTGGTATGCCGCGAGATGGCACCTTTATTTCTGAAATTTCGCCGCGTTCTTCGTCTGTTGGCATCGACAACACGCTTGCGATCATGACCTGATCGTTGTCTTGGTTCGTGACGATTGCACCCTCTCGAAGTTGTGGCCGGGCGCCGAGAAATAGACGCTCCAGGGATGGATCACATGGAATTTTCTGCATTGGATTGCTCTCCTGTTTGGTTTTCTTGCATTGATTTGATGAACCGGCGCACGTCATGAGTGAGACGTGGGCCGTCAGTTGTGAAAAGCGATCCGCCTACTGGGCGACGCTGATTTAGGGATTTGGTGGCAGCTCTGCGGTTGACTCGCCGGTACTTGATCTCGCCAGTACGGCGGTCAATACGACGAACGGTCACGACACGAGTCCTGCGCTTCGCCCGGTCGATACGGCGAAGCAGACGACGGACCTCGATGAACTGTTGCTCGCTCAGAAAGAGTGATGCCTCAGCTGGCTTGAGTCGCCACACCGACCAGAACCGCCCGACGCTGCCTGCCTCGATCCACAGTTCCGGTGGCTGGTCTTGATAGCCCTTGCCTTGAGAAGCGGGGCCAGCTGAGTAGCCAGCGAAGTACCGAGCCACCCGTACCGGATCGACCGATCGTGCACCGTGGGACCAATCGACTCCGGTTCCAGCCGCTAGGTGTCGAGGGTTCCCACTTCCAACCACCGAAAACCAGGCACGGGAGATCCACTCGGTGATCGCGTCGCCTCCGATCATCTGGGGCAGCGGCATCATGCAATGCCAGTGAGGCGCGCCTCGTTTTTGATACTCCCGGCGAATAATCGCATAGGCAGGGCCGGTCGCTCGTTCGAGTCGGTGTCGGAATGCCTGAAGGTGCGCAGTCGAAGCCGCAGCAGTCGGAACCAGCGACTCCCACCGGGAGGGGTAGGTCAAGGTCACCATTGCCACAATCGAGCCGTGCTTGAAACGAATCGACCCAAGGCGTGTAGTCCAACGAAGCCAACCTCCGGATCATTCGCAATCTCGCCTTCGAGGAGAACTCGGTGATGTTGCCTCTTGTGCTGGGTGTCTTCGTCAACGGCTTGGCGATAACCGATCGCGGTTGCTGATGGTGCACGCCGATTGTCCCGGGCGTTACTGCGAGTCGCCAGTTCGATGGCCCGAAACCGGAACCTTTGACGCTCTGGTCCACGTCCTGCTGGCTCGGGTAGTCAACGTGGTATGGCGTATATGACAAGCCCTGACTAAGTTCCTCACCGAGCCGCTCTCGGCTGGCGCCGTCGCTGCTCAGCTCGTCACCAGGCATCATTTGGCCTCCTCTGTCAGGAGCTCAACGATGAACGCGCTGGGGATGATGATGCGGCCGCGCACTCTGATGGATCTGATTTCGTTTCTGCGCACGGCTTCATAGACCGTGCCGCTCGACACACCGAGGATCGCTGCGACGCGACCAATCGAGAGAGTTGGTGTCTCCGTGGGGTCGGGCAATGACCGGGAATGGGCTTGCTGGGTAATCACAGGTATTCCTTCTGGTCAGGAGGGAGCTACCGTGATCCGTGCAATGCGTGGACTGTTTCGGCAGTTCGCTCATTTCGGAGGGAGCAGTTACCGCTGCTTCCTCCTCTTCTTTTTCTCTAAGTACGAATGTACCTCGTTGCAGCAATCTGATGCAAGTATTGTTTCACTGCGCTGCATCTTCTAATGCAGATTGCGACTTGCTAAGGTTCAGGCATGGCAATCATCGGCTTTGGAGCGGCAACGGGACATCCTCGTCCGCACCTGCAGATGATCGACGACTCGTTCCTCGAGATTGGCTCGGGCAACACGGAGGCCGCGATCGCGAGGTTGCGGTTGAAGTGCGAAGCTTCATCTCGGGTCACAGGTCGCTCGTACCTGCTTGGGCCCCAGCGCCTAGAAGTCGCACTCGTCGGACCGGACGAGGCAGCGCAGGTTTTCCATGTCGCCCACTCGAAGCAGGTCGGTTGGGTCGTCGATGTCCATGACTCTGTTGACTCAGTCACAAACGCAGTTGAGGCAAGCCTTGAGCGAGACTGTGGGCCACTTCGACTCCATGGCGAGTACTTTACCGATGGAGTAGATGTCTACCGGGGGGCAAATGAGATAGAGCGCGTTGAAGATGTCAAGATCACGTCAGACATGCTGCCAGACCTACCCGGAGTCGCAGAATGGCGCATAGCAAATCCTTCCAAAGTCGGAATCGTCGGGCTCCTCTTGCCCGAACTGAGCATCGACGCTCTCGTCTCCTACAAGGCTGTTGCCAAAGCGACTGGGATAGGAGCCTCGACGCTACGCGCATATGTGAGCCGGTACGAGGGAAACCAGATTCCATATCGTCAAGGTTCCACAGAGACCGGTCAGCCGGTCTGGTCCCGGGCGGTGATTGAAGAGTGGGCCGAGCGGCGCAGCGAGCAGTCCCGCAATATCCGATAGCCAGCCAGAGTGATCGGACTGGCGAGCGAAGCATGTTGGATGACGGGTCATGGCATCAGCACATTGCCGCGAGCCCTAGGCTCGGCTTGTTATGTGCAGCAGATCACACGGCTTCGCCCCACTCGGGCGCCACGATGAAAGAGTTTGATGGCTGACGAACTTGACGCGCTACTGGCGCGGCTAGACGACGAAGCATTACGACAGGATCTCACAGCCCAAATCGCAAGGTTGAGGCAGAGGCGACAGTTCGGCCTGGTTTTCGAAGAGCATCTACCTGAACGGGTCGCCCTTCCGCAGCACGGCATTCGTCGAGGCACCAAAGTAGTGACCCGGGTTGGCGGGGTTGAAGATGAGCCGAGCGTTGTGCTCAAGATCAGTGAAGGCAGAGCCACTGTTGCCGGTCCCGAAGGTGACGAGACGCTAGATGTAGCCGATCTTGTTGCGATTGCCGAATTCGGAGAACCGATCTATCCAGGTTTGAAGCGACTTGGGTCGATCGAGCGAGGTGGGGACAAGCCCGCACACGTTGTGCTGAAAGGAGAGAACTACCACGCCCTCGAAGCGCTTCAATTTACGCACGCTGGCAAGGTCGACTGCATCTACATTGACCCGCCGTTCCTTGTAGAGTTGCCGTGTTATGAACTGGCTTGTTGCGACGCTGGGACCGCTGCAGGGCGCTCCGACTGACCGTGCTGCAGCGCCAGAACATCGGTATTCGCCGACGGAAGGCAATGCTGCTCGGACCGACGA
>JBDNHG010000830.1:0-7043 GCA_041688925.1 Acidimicrobiales bacterium
ACGATGCGGTCGCAACCGCGCATCACGCTGCCCCCGATCACGTTGGCCACGATGCGAGACAAGATGATCGCCACCGCAACCGAGATCGGCGAAGGCATGGTGTTTGCCAACGCCGCTCGCTCGGCCGTGCCTGGCTCGCTCGAGCGCATGCCAGAAGTCGACGACGATTTCTGGATTGGCAACATGATCCCGACGTGCATCTCCAACGATCGAGAAGCAGCTGCAGCGGTCAATCGCAAGACGCTGAAGTCGTATGCCGCACTGCCCAACTACCGCAACTACTGGAAAGAAAACGGCTACCAAGAAGAAATGGAAGCGGTTGAGGCTGCAATGGCCGCAGGCGATCGGGGCGCGATCTCGGACCTCTTGACCGACGAATGGCTGAGCGACGTCACCCTGTACGGCTCGGCCGACGAGGTCCGCGAAGGACTTCAGGCCTGGTACGACACCGGGCTCAAGAACCCGATCCTGGTGCCTTCATCGGCTACCGGCGGCCAGTTCGAGGCGTTCGAAGAAGTCTTCGCACTGTTCGATTAAGGGGCTAGCGAGTAGGTCGACAGGTCCTCTGGCAGGCCCACGAGTTGCGCGCCTCTCGAGGCGAGCGCTCTGCCTACTCGCGCAATCTCTGACCGACATTTTTGTGGGCAGCTCGTCTGAAATGGCGGGCGGCGCCCCATCATCGACCACCTCACCGTCCTCGACCAGCTTCCTTCATGTGGGTTTTTGTTCACCGCAGTGCCGCCCAAGATCGAAGGGGCCGGAACCTTTACGGTTCGCGCCTACGCCTCGGTCTGAGACCAACCGGCTCGGCATCGCCGGCGTCCAGGTTGACGATGACCTCGCCATCGACCCGGTCGACCTTGTAGCAGGGCACACCTTCCCATGCGGGCGGTCCGCCATGGCTGCCATCGCGGATGTCGAATCGGGCGCGGTGCAGCGGGCAGGTGATGTGCCATCCCCGCAGCCGTCCTGCGCTCAGTGGTGCGTCGGCATGTGAGCAGTTGTTTTCGAGTGCGTAGATCTCGCCCTGCACGTTGCACACCACAATGCCGCAGGCACCCACATCGGCGAAGGCCCGGCTCTCGCCGTCGACGAGATCGTCGAGTGGCCCAAGATTGTGTGTGTTGCCGTGGCTCATCTGCGCAGGTCTCGCGTGGTGTTCGGCCTGGTGGCCAGCGAGACGAGTTCATCAACCCGTTGGTCCTACGGTGTTGGGCTGGTGTCATCGCCGCTGCCCGGATAGGCAGCACAGCTCAGCCGGCCGGTCTCGCCGGTGTCCTGGTTGCGCCAGAAGATCTTGAACGTGCCGCTATCGGTACTGAAATCGTTGGTCTGCGAATTGCCCGAGTTAGCCGGGTTGATAATGATCAGGTCGTCGGTCGTCTCGAACTCGTACTGCAGATACAGCGGGACGTCGGCGGGAACCCAACTGGTGGTCACGCGCATGATGTCACCTGCACGGGCCTCGTTGAGGGGGACACCAAGCACGGAAACGACTTTGCAAGAGACCTTGAGGTCAGCAACAGCTTTGGTGACCTCGACGGTGCCGCAGGTGACCGAGGTGGCTACGCCGGTGGTCGTGTTGGTGCCGGTGAGCGAAATTGTGTAGCTGCCAGGGGCTGCGTAGCTGATGTTGCCCGTAGCCGGTGAATCAACGGTCGTTGTGTCGCCGAGGTTCCACTGGAACCGCATCGTGGCCGCGGCCTCGGGAGGCGTGGTTGTTGCCGTTAGTGGGCCGAAGGTCTGGTCGACCTCGGCCGCTGCGGGAATAGCGCCGGCACATGCGACCGTTATGACGGCCGGATCAGCTGTCGCTGTTGGAAGCGGACCTGGCGGGGTGGTCGGCCGCGGTGAAGGAGCCGATGTCGGGAGCGGTGTGGCAGTCGCCGCCGCCACCGGGGTAACGGTCTGCGCTGGTGGGCTCGGAACAGCGACCGCAGTAGGAATAGTGATGGCTGTTGGTTCCGCGACCACCGTGGGACCTAGGAGGTCGGTCTCGGGCGGCGTGGTTGGCGTTGGTGTACCGACCAGTGCCGGATCGTCCTCGCCGGTCGCGAGATCCTGATCATCCTCAGACAACGCGCCATACGCGATGAAACCCGCGGCGCCAATAATCAGCGCGGGAATGAGGAGCGCGAGAGCGAGTTGCCACCCTTGCAATCGTTGATTCATCTGTACTCCTAATCGGCGCTGCCGAACGGCACCAGCACGCTAGTTGCCCCAGCCGCTGAGTTCGGGGCAGCACAACCCGTTTCCTTCTCGGGCGTCGACTGCATCGCAATGGGCAGCAGCACCAACGCGTGTTGCACATTCTCGCTGCGGCAGGCGAGTACACAATTTTCACACCAGTTTTGTCACATGAGTTGGTAGAGCTCGACCGGTTCGCTGATGCCGCGAAGCTGACGCGCCCCAATGGGCTCGAACCGAGCTGAGGCATGGGCTCGTCCCGCTACTTCGGCAGTTGCAACGATGGTGTTGGGTTCGGCATGGCGCACCGAACGCGATGCAATGTTGACCACGGTGCCGAAGTAGTCGCCGCCGATTGCCACCACCTCGCCGGCGGCAAGGCCAACGCGTACCGAGCCCGGGCCGCCGCCATAGAGCGGCAGGGCGGCCAGTCGACGGGCGATCTCGACGCCGGATGCAGGTGTGGGCGCCACGAACATGACTTCGTCGCCAATCAACTTCACGAGCGTGCCACCGTTGGTGATGATCACCTCGTTGGCCTGGCTCTCGAAGCTGGTCAAGGCGGTCACGAACTGTTGCAGGTCGGCTTTCTCAGTAAAGGACGTAAACCCGACCATGTCGACGAAGCCGACGGTCAGGTATTCCATCGTTGCGGCGTGTCCTCTGTCGACATTCCAGATGGTGGGTGCGGCGGTTGCGACCGCCAGATGACGGCGCAGCACAGCCGCGGACGCATCGAGGAATCGTGGCAGCATCTTTTCGGCGATGTCGCGGTAGGCGGCCGCAACTTCGGCCCGGCTGCCGGTTCGTTCGATGATTGGGGTTTCGTAGTGCAGCCGTAGCGACGAGATGACCGAACGCGCCAGGCGCCCCATCGCCGTGCCCATCACCCGCATCAACGCCAACACCTGATCGTCGCCCAAGATCGATCGCATCTCGTCGAAAAACTCGACGGTCGCGACCTCGGCTGGAGTCAGCAGTCGCGTATCGTCGTCGATTTTGAAGCCGAGCGCGACGCCCGCCCGCGCTCGGAACTCGGGGCTTGCCTGGTAGCCGAACACCTGTGAGGGGTCGATGGTGGCGTCGGGTCGAATCAAACGGGGCGCAGCAAGGAACGTGAGGTCGGCTCCGGCCATGTCGTCGAGGTCAAGACCCAGGTCGAGCAACATCGTCACGATCTCGACCAGTTCGTCGTCTGAATCGATCGCTGGATGGTCGATACCCATTGCTCGTAGCTCGGAAGCATCGAGGCGCGCGATGTCAGTCATCGTTCCATCCTGGCCTATCGATGCGACATGCGCTTCAGTCGAGCGCGACCCGAGCATCGCCGAGGGGCAGGCCGGCGACGTTGGTGGGGACGCGATACACAGATCCGGCTCGATCGCTGTCGTAACCCTCGCTGCCGCTGACGACGTAGAGATCGCGAAGATCGGCGCCGCCGAAGCATACACTGGTGCACATGGGATCAGGTATTTCGATGAAGTCTTTTTCGGAACCGTCGGGGGCATACACGCCAACACCGTGACCATCGGCTGCGAGAGCGACCCACACCGATCCGTCTACTGCGACGACGAGCCCATCGGGGGCGCCTCGTTCGGTCTCGACGAACAACTGCTTGGGGCCCAGGGTGCCGTCGGGCGCGACGGCATAGGCCATGACTGCTTGGCGTAGCGAGTCAGAGTGGTAGAGCGTGTTGCCGTCGGGTGAGAATGCGAGGCCATTCGTGAGGCGAACGTCGGTGGCGACCACGCGGCTCGTGCCGTCGATGTCGATCAGGTACAGGTCGCCGGCTAGGGGTTTGCGGCCATCTTCGAACACGGGGCTCGAACCCAGCCCACCGGCATAGATGCGACCCTGGCCGTCGACGGTTATGTCGTTGAAGCCGACACATCCGTTTTCGGGGTCTCGGTCGAGCAAGGTGATTGTCTCGCCACCATCGAATGGTTTGTACGAGATGTTGCGCCCGCTGACGACCACGCCGCCGGTGTGGTGAGGCACCATGCCGCCGATGCCGCGCCGATGTTCGAGCACCGTAGTGACGTGACCATCGAGGCCAACACAGTGCACGCCTCCGAACATCACATCGCTGAAGAGCAGACCGCGGGTGGCATCCCACAACGGTGCCTCGATCAGTCCGTAACCCGTCGCCAACTTCTCCATGCACTGAACCTATGCCACGACGCCGATCGTGAACTAACTCGGGCTGTAGCCGGTAACGGGGTGAGCTACCAGCGGCCAACAAACGAGAAGGCGGGCTACCTGCTTTCAACGAGAGCCCCTGGGAAGGTTGACGGTTCAGCTCGTGCAGCGTTTTGTCGAGGGACGAGACGAAAGGCGGGCTACCCGCGGCCGACGAACGGCATTTGATTCGCCATGACGGTCATGGTGAGCACGTTTGCGTCGAGGGGGAGTGATGCCATATAGGCAACGGCGCGGCCCGTCTCGTCGACGTCCATCGTGGCCTCGGCCTTGATGGACCCATCGGCCTGCGGAATGCCTGTCTTCATCTTCTCGACCATTTCGGTGCCGGCATTGCCGATGTCGATCTGGCCGCACGCGATGTCAAAGGCACGGCCGTCGAGCGAGATCGACTTGGTAAGGCCGGTGATGGCATGTTTCGTTGCCGTGTAGGGGGCGCTGTTCGGCCGTGGTGTGTACGCAGAGATCGAGCCGTTGTTGATGATGCGCCCGCCCCGAGGGTTCTGACGTTTCATCTGCCCGAACGCTGCCTTGGCGCACAGGAACGAGCCGGTGAGGTTGATGTCGACAACTCGTTGCCAATCTGCGACGGTCAACTCGTCGAACGGCACTGGCGCAGCGCCAACTCCCGCATTGTTGAAGACCAGATCGACTCGGCCGAATGCGTCGACCGCGGCGCTGAACAACGCGTCGACAGCGCCGGCATCTGCAACGTCGGTCGGTAGTGCAAAGTGGCCCCTGCCCTCGCCACGGCCGTCGAGCGTCGCAATCGTCTCTTCGAGCGGCTCGAGGCGCCGCCCGGCGGCCACGATGGTCCAGCCATTGGACGCAAGATGCTGTGCGGCCGACCGCCCGATTCCGCTTCCGGCGCCGGTGGTGATTGCAATGCCGCGTGTCTTGGAAGCCTGTGTCATGTCTCTATCTTGGTGTGCTTTGCCGTCCGCTGCTAACACAGGTGACTATGAGCGTGATTATCGACCGTGCCTGGCTGGACCCAACATGGTTCATCGATAGCGAAAGTGACGAGGTTGCCGCATTCGCAGCCAAGGCTCGAGGTGCAGCGACGACCGACACAGAGGTCGCGGTTGCGCTCTTCCACGCGGTCCGCGATGGCTTCCGCTACGACCCCTATGTTCGGGCCGAGGGACCAGAGGATTATCGGGCGAGTTCAGTGGCCCGCACCAATGCCAACTGGTGCACGCCGAAGTCGGTGCTGTTGACCGCAGCAGCTCGTCACTGCGGCATCCCAGCTCGGCTCGGCTTTGCCGACGTACGCAACCACCTGACCAGCGAGAAGCTGTCGTCGAAGATGGGCACCGACCTGTTCATCTGGCACGGCTACACCGAGTTCCTGCTCGACGGTCGCTGGCGCAAGGCAAGCTCGGCCTTCAACATCGAGATGTGCGAACGTTTCGGGGTGAAGGTGCTCGACTTCGACGGCACCGCCGACGCTCTCATGCATGCCTTCGACGAAGAAGGCAACCGGCATATGGAATATGTCAACCAGCGCGGCAGCTTCGATGACCTGCCGCTCGATCAGATCCAAGCCGATTTCGACCGGGTATACGGCGACTGGCAGAGCGACGACGACAACGATGAAGTCGACACCGCGTTCGCAACGAAAACGGAAACATCATGATCAAGCTGGTTGTCGCGCTACGGCGCCGCCCCGACCTCTCGCTCGAAGAGTTCCAGACATATTGGCGAGAGACACATGCGCCGCTGGTTGCTGAACTGGCCGAAGCGCTCAACATCCAACGGTATGTGCAGATGCACACCATGGATCTTCCAGGCCTGCACCGAGCGTTGCAGCGACGCAACGGCGGCTCACCCGAGCCCTACGACGGTGTTGCCGAAACCTGGTACGACAGCCTCGACTCATTGGGCGGCGACGATCCAGCGATGCTCGACGCGCAGAAAGCACTAGCGGCCGACGAACCCAACTTCATTGACCTCGCCAACTCCCCAATGTGGCTGTCTGAAGAGTTCGAAGTCATCCCGCTCAGCTGATCGAGCCACGCCAATCGGACAGGGTCAGCCGCGCCCGTTCGTGCAGTCGTAGCCAGCACGAACCAGCCGCGTTTGTTCAACTGGGGCGACACGCTATTGCGGCACCCAGCGGGGTGTGCGTTTTTCGAGGTATGACTTCATGCCCTCTTGGCCTTCGTCTGATTCGAACAGGTTGGCCGAGAGCTTACTGGTGAACAACAGCGCTTCGTCGAGCGGCATCTGCGCCACGTCATTGACAAGCGTCTTCGATGCTGCCAGAGCCAATGGCCCGCCCAAGACCACATCGGCGACGATCTCGGCGACTTTGGCATCGACCTCGTCCGCGGGAACGGCATAGTTGATCAGGCCGAGTCGGGCCGCTTCGGTCGCAAGAAACCGGTTGCCACGCAGAAACGCTTCTGACGCCTCGGATGCGCGCATCTTGGGCAGGCAGATCACCGAGATGACCGCAGGTGCGACCCCGATGCGCACTTCGCTGAATCCCATCTTGGCGGTATCGAGCGCCACCGAGATATCGGTAGCTGCAGCCAATCCCAGGCCCCCGGCAACCGCGTGACCGTTGATCTTGCCGATCCAAGGCTTGGGCGAGCGACGAATGCGTCCGAAGAACCCGAGCGGATCTGGTGCTGATTCGTCAGACTCTGCGG
>JBDNHG010000831.1:0-4583 GCA_041688925.1 Acidimicrobiales bacterium
ATTGAGATAGGGCAGCACATCTGCGGGGATCTCATTGAACGGCACCTCGTCGAGTTCGTGCCCGGGCGCTGTGAAACCCTCGACGGTGATTGCGGCTTCGTAGGACAGGTGGAGGACGCCAGGGTCAGCCATCAACCGGATGAGCTGATGGGTGCCCTCGCCATAGGGGACGAGCGACCACTCGACAGTTGGCTCGATTCGGATGCTCTCGCTGATGACTCGCTGGTATGGCGTACGGGCGGCGACGACTGAGAATGCAAAGGACGTCGGTGAGTGCACGTAGTAGCTGTGTCGTGCGGCGAGCCGTACATCAGTCATTGTGGTGTCCTGTTGGTTCGTCGTCGAGCGGGGTGGCAGCAGCAATCGGGAAGCACATCGTCAGCGACCAACCGCTGGTCGTGCAGCGAGCGAGCTGCCGGGGGTCTCGCAACCGGTCGTTTGTTGGCTTCTGTCGCTGCTGCGTACCTAGTAAGGCGAGTCGTTGCTGTTGCGACCCAATTGCATCAGGATAGACCCACGCCACGCCGGGTTCTTGCTGGACTCAGCCGTCGACGTCGAACCGGGCCATGCCGGGTCCGTTGTGGTTGGTGTCGCCCCAATACTCGGGCAGACGTAGATAGCCGACCCGGGGTAGTTGCTGCGCTGGCGACAGTCCCTGGTGCAGCTTCAGCCGTTGGATGGTGCGCACATGGGTGAGCATCTCGTAGAACACCATCCACAACGAAGCTTCGAGCGAGTAGCGGAGGTAGCCGCGGCGGTCGGGATCGTCGCCGGCGCCGCGGGGCAATGTGGTGATGGCGTACTTCCAGAACGGTGTGCCTCGAACGCTGGTGACGTTGGAGCGCAGCGTCTCGATGGGCTGCTCGCTGACGACACGCTCGAGCCAACCAATACCGGTGGCGACCTTGGCGATCAGGTCAGGAATCTCTGCGTATCTGCTTTCGTCGAGGATGCGATCCCACCTGCACTCGGGGTGACCCATCAGGTGGTGTTCCCATTCGATTGGTCGGGGAACTTCGCCATCGGGCCACAGCAGCGAACCGCAGCGGCGGCTGGTGAACACGAGTGCGTCCCACGCAATGTGCGACACCTGACGGCGAATCGACCACCACATCCATTCGTTGTCGGGATGGGTGTCGTCGAAGTCGAGTTGCTCGAGCGTGAGGCCTGCGGTCTCGGCCTCGATCCAGCCAATGATCTTTCGGTACGACGGCATTGCCCCGACCGACTGGTCTTCAGGCATCTCGACGATGTCTGGATCTACATACGCCACGATTCTCCTTCGGTGCAGGGTTCACCTGACAGGCACGCTAGTTCCACTGCAGGGCGGGCACAGCGTGGCTGCAAGCGAGCACGGTTGATCGGGGGACGAGACCGTCGAACCTGCCAGGGGCGCAAGGCACGAGCGCACATGTATTTGACGTGGCCTGGCCGGCGCCTGCACGAAGACCTATCGTCACACCATGGCGAGCGCGGGACCGAGACGACTGGTGCGATTAGTGGTCGTTGCAGCACTGCTGATGGCATCGGCGTGCAGCACGGCGCCCCCGGCCACTGTCGACAGCGCCGATGGGGCCACCGCTGCCCCGACGGTCACTGCTGAATCGAGTCCGGTGCCGGAGACGGCATCAACGCCGAGCAAGACGGTTGCTGCGACCTCAGCCCCAGAACCGACGCCCACTCCAGAACCGACACCGGGTCCGCCCGATCCACCCGACCTGACCAAGTCGCCGTCGGTGTTCTTTGCACCGGTTCCAGCGCAGCTTCCGGGCGCGAACCTGCCGCTGCCTGACGGGGCGATGGACTTCATGGACATGTTCGCACCCGGTGCGCAATGGGACGACGCAGCCTCCCATATCGATGGATTCAAGCTGCACAGCTGGATGATCACGCATTACCTGAGCGACGCTGAATTGATCACGATCTACACAGGTCTGCGAGACCGTGGAATTCCGCTCATCATCGAAGCCGAACCGCTGAATCCGCCCAATCCAGCCGAGTGCGATCACAACGAATCATTCGAAGGGCCTTTCGAGATCCGCAACCTCCAGCGTCTCAAGGGGCTTGGCATCGAGGTCGCGATGATCGCTATCGAGCAGCCGTACAGCATTGCCCATCGCCTTGAGGGGCCCGGCGCGTGCCAGTACGAGGTGTCGCGAATTCTCGACGAGATCATCCCGTGGATCGCACAGGCTCGCGAGATCTATCCCGACGTTCCGGTGGGTTCGATCGAAGCGGTGTGGGCCGACCCGCTGACAACCCCCGAGCAGTTTGCGCTGTGGCTCGATTCGTATGAAGAAGCCAGCGGCGAGAAGTTCGCGTTCATCAATCTCGACCCCAACTTCAACTGGTCGGGGTGGGGCGAGGTTGCCCGGGGGATCGAGCAGGTCGCCGACGATCGAGGCATCCCGTTCGGCATTCTCTACAACGGCAATATCCGCGACACCAATGATCAGTACCTGCTCGAGATCGCACGAGAGTTTGCGTATTACGAGAACGACCTCGGTGGCACGCCCGATCAGGTGTACATCCAGTCGTGGCATGCATTGCCCGACCGGCTACTGCCGGACGACGACGTTGGTGCGATGACGGGTTTGGTCAACCGTTACTTCGGCGAGCGCTCGGTGTTCGAAGCAGCCGAGTTGACCGTCGGGGCCGACGGACCGATTGTGACAGGCCGGTTGGTGTCGTCCAACGGCACCCCGCTGAGTGGCCAGATCGTCGATATCCAAGCGCTTCCGTTGAACGGCCCGCTGCAGTCAGCAACGGTGTCAGGCACCGTGCCTGCAGGCGCCACCAATGCACTGGTGGCGATTCGTGTCAATGCCGAAGATGCTGTGCCGGGCGAGACCACGACAACGATGTACTCGGTTCGGTACACCGAGGATGCATCCGGGCAGAACCTGGTGCCCAACGGCGACTTCGCCGAAGGGCTGAGCTCGTGGGGCGTCTATGGCGAGCCTCTCGGCAACGCAAACCTGGTGAGTACGCCGGCTGGTCCGGCAATCGAGCTGATCGCAACTTCGAGCCAACAAATCTGGATAGATGGCGCCCAATTCGCCGTCACGCCCAGAGCCGACTTCGATTTCACCATCGACTTCGGCGCGCCACAGGGAACCGCCGGCACCGTCACCGTCGCCATCATCTTCCTCGACGTCAGCGAATCGAGTCGGTCGACGATCGTGGTTGGCCCGCGGCCGGTAAACGATGGGTGGACGGTGCAAACCAAAAACGACGGCACCTATGTTGTCGAACTCGGCGACCTCGATGCCGGTCGCTATGAGCTCGAGATCAGAACCGACGGCGACGCAAACACCTGGGTTGGCTCGACAACGCAGATCATCGAGGTCTTCGAACGTTGACTGGCAGCGTTCACCCTTGATGTCGCCGATCTTGATGTAGGCCAGGGCGCTATTCATGCCCATGCCATTGCTCAGTCGTTGTCGGGAGTGCTCGCCAGGTCGGCGGTCAACAGATGGCCCATGCGGTCACGTTTGGTGACCAGGTACCGCTCGTTCTGCGGGGTCACGTCGGCATCGAGGCCAACCATTCGAGCTATCTGGATTCCCTGCGCTTCGAGCGCTTCGGCCTTGATTGGATTGTTGGACAGCAGCTGCACTGCGCTGACTCCGCACCACCGGAGGATCGCTGCTGCAGCCGAGAAGTCGCGTTCGTCGGCTCGGTGCCCCAGCAGCAGGTTGGCGTCGACCGTGTCGGCGCCTTCGTCTTGCAGCGCATAGGCCCGGATCTTCTCGGCTAGGCCAATGCCGCGACCTTCATGGCCACCCAGATAGATCACTGCGCCGACACCTGCGGCTGCAATGGTGTGCAAGGCACTTTGAAGCTGCGAACCGCAGTCGCACCGCCGGGAACGAAGCGCATCGCCGGTCAGGCACTCGCTGTGCAGACGCACGAGGGGATCGGTGGCGGTCGCCAAGTCGCCCATGGTCAGCAGCAGATGGGTGTCATCGCCAGCGTCGAATGCGTGTGCGGTGAAGTCGCCCGCGTCGAGCGGCATGGCTGCCCGGCCGACATAGGTGACGTCGACAGCCAGATCGGTTGTGTTCCTATGCAGCGGGGTAGGGCCGGTGATGGTCATGATGTCGCCGCAATGAGCGATGAAACGGCGGGCGCACATGCTGGCGCAATCTCGGATGCGTACACCCGACCATCGTAGGAGCTGGCCAGGAACGCACTGCCATCCGCCTCGGCTGCGATCGACGAGATGCCCGAAGCGGTTGGCCTCGACACGTTGACCCACCTGTCCGCGGCTGCGTCATAGATACCAACCGTGCCGTTGTAGGAACCCGTCGCCACCAGAGGCAGCGATGGATGGGCTGCGACACATTTGATGGAATGGGTGTGGGGCGTGTCGAGGACTTCGGCACCGATGCGCCATGACGATGCATCGTTTCGCACCGTGAAGAGTCGCAACTTGCGATCTCGACTCACCGAGGCGAAACGTCCGTCGGCGAGTGCAGCGACGCCATTTGCGATGAGCGTGTGCGCATCGAGGATCTCGCGGCGGTTCGACAGATCAGCTAGGTCAACAACCATCGCCGCGCCGGTGGCGCACACACTGA
>JBDNHG010000832.1:0-6325 GCA_041688925.1 Acidimicrobiales bacterium
CGTCGTGTGCCCGGCGGGTTCGCGCCCGCCACACGCTGCCGCAAGCGTCGGCGCCTCGGGAGTACGTCCGACCGCGTGGAACAGGGCGATGCTGCCAGACGATGCAGCGGCAGCTCCGAGCGCCTTGAGCCGATCTTCGCTCGTGTCGGCGGGCAGGCCCACGATGGCCGGCAGCGCGGAACCGCAGATGCGGCCGATCACGAAACCCAGACACGGATAGGCCACGTCCTCCGCCAGAACTCGGTCGGGCACCGAACGAACATCGATGACGTGGGTTGCGTATCGTCGATCGTCGTGGTGAAGCCCTGCGTCGGGCACAAACCCAGTGACCGCCGCCGCGATATCAATGAAGTCGCCATAGCGATGCGTTCGCGCCCCGAGCACGCTGTTGGCGAACACGATGGCGTTCGACTCGGCCCAGGCGATGTGTTCGCCGAACCCAGGGCGATCCTCGCTCTGATACGGAGCGCAGGTCCAGGTCGGCTCGCAGCCGAGCGCCACATACCCATCCATCAATGCTCGGGCAGCTTGGCGAGTGTCTGGGTTGCCGTGAACCAGTTCAGGGTGAAGCAGGTCAAGGCTTGCAACATTGAGCGTTGTCGGCACAACGACGTGCGCCGCTCCGTCTACCAGACGGTTCACGAAGTCGAGGCCCGACTGACCGTGATAGAGGCACGAGTCGATGTGGGCGCGTTTGATCGGCAACAGCCTTGCGGCCCCCATTGCGCCGGCGAGCTGCACGACCAGCCGCATCGCCAGCTCGACGCCAGAACCGCTCGCCCCATCGAGCAGGGCGCGCTCGTCTGACGTCAGCTCAACCGACACGCTGGGCACGGGTCAGCGCCCGACTAGCGGAAGATCGGTTCGGCGCCCACGGGAATTCGGGCGGCTTCGATCGATGTGCTCACCTGGTCGACGACTTCGCCGATCGGCACTTCGATGGTTTCGCCATCAGCCCGTGCGGTGAGTTCGACCACGCCTGCTGCGACGCCTTTGGGGCCAACCGTGATGCGCCAAGGGATACCTGTCAGCTCGGTGTCGGCAAACTTGACACCGGCACGAGCGTCGCGGTCGTCGAGAACCACATCGATGCCACGCTGTCGAAGTTGCAGGTAGAGATCCTCGCCTGCGGCGACGGTGGCCTCGTCGCGGAGGCTGACGAGGATGATCGACACCTCGAAGGGAGCCACCGCGACCGGCCAAATCACGCCATTCTCGTCATGGTGCGTCTCGATGATGGCCGCCAGGGCCCGGCCGACGCCGATGCCGTAGCTACCCATGATCGGCACTCGTTGTTCACCATTCTCGTCGAGAACCGACATGCCCATCGCCTCGGTGTACTTGC
Organism: Acidimicrobiales bacterium; assembly: GCA_041688925.1. Classification (GTDB taxonomy): domain Bacteria; phylum Actinomycetota; class Acidimicrobiia; order Acidimicrobiales; family UBA10347; genus UBA10347. Next base: position 1,346 of record JBDNHG010000832.1, read on the forward strand.
GGCCGAGCTTGAAGATGTGTCCGGCTTCGATACACCGCACGATGTCGAGCACTTTGCCACAGTTGATGCAGGGTTCGCCTGCGGTCACCGTGCGCAGATCGAGCCATTCGTCGACAGCGATGTCTCGGGCGACATCGACGCCTCGATAGTGCTTGTCGTCGACGTTTGCGCCCGTCGTCATGTTTGTTCGGCCTTGCAGCGCCGGGTCGGCGATGATGCGCAGCCCGGATACCCCGACTGCCCCGAGGCTGCCGGGTAGCGCACCCAAGGCCTTTTGGGCTTCTTCTGGCGATGCGGGGCGCAACTTCGCGCCGGCGAGGCCATCGCTGAGCTTCTGCTCGTTCAGCCCATGATCGCCACGGACCAAGGCGAGTACAACCTCGTCGTTGGCGACCATGACCATCGTCTTGATCTGGCGGTCACCAGACGCGCCACCGTCGAACTGCGCGAGCGCTGCGATGGTTCGTACGCCCGGCGTGTCGAACATCTCGGGCGCATCTGGGGGAGTCTCGTCCGCTATTTCGGCGAGCGCCGAGGTCGCCCGTTCGACGTTGGCCGCGTAGCCGCATCCGGCGCACATGACGACATCGTCTTCGCCTGCATCGCTGGGCACCATGAACTCGTTGGACCCTGAACCACCCATGGCCCCAGACGAAGCCTCGACCGGAACCGCAGGCAGCGACAGGTGTTTGAAGATCTGGATGTAGGCGTCGCGGTAGGCGTTGAAACTGGCGTCGAGGCCAGCCTCGTCGATGTCGAAGCTGTAGGCGTCTTTCATGTAGAACTCGCGGACGCGCAGCAGCCCGCTCTTTGGCCGGGGCTCGTCACGGAACTTGAGCTGGATCTGATACCACTGCTGAGGCAGATCGCGATACGAACTGATCTCGGTTGCAATCGTGGTGAAGATCTCTTCGTGTGTCATGCCCAAGGCGAGGTCGGCGCCCTTGCGGTCCTTGAGACGGAACATTTCGTCGCCCATAACGTCACATCGTCCCGACTGCTGCCAGATGCGTGCCGGGTGCATCGCCGGGAGGTGGAACTCTTGCGCACCCATTGCATCGATGTGCAAGCGGATGATGTTGGCGATCTTCTGATGTACCCGCCAGCCCAACGGCAACATCGAGTAGTGACCCGAGTGCAACTGCCGAGCGAATCCGCCACGCAGCAGCAACTTGTGACTCGGCGCTTCGGCATCGCCGGGCGCATCGCGCAACGTGGGAACGAACAGATTTGACCAGCGCACAAACAACCTCCAAAGGGTGTTGCGAGGCTACTTGGCTCGCGCTGCGACGGGCGGGCTATTCATTGGTCAACCTATTCAATGGTGACGCAGTCGGGTCATGGCGCGGCGCGAGACCTGCGCAGCAGCGGATCAGCCAATGCGAGCGTCTTCTCGGTCATACGGAAGATGCGTCCTGCCGCACCGGGTGTGTCGCCGTCGACCAGGTTTCCCATGACTTGCAAGGTGATATTGGCGAGTGCGTCGGTACCGACGGCGAGCCGCAGGCCGTTTCGCAGAATCCACGGATGACCAATCAGGAAGCTGAACCGTCTGCCCGTGCTCAAGAAGCCGTCAAAACGTTCGCCGACGATGCGGTCGTATTCGGCGGGGGCTGTTGCTGGACTTGCGAGCAACAAGTCGGCGGCGATGATGCCGCTTTCAAGCCCATAGTCGATTCCTTCGCCGTTCATCGGGTTGATCAGCCCGGCCGCGTCGCCAATGGCAACCCAGCCGTCGCCATGGCGCTTCTGTGCGCTCATCGGCAATCGCCACGCACGCGGACGCTCGAGATCAGGGCCGAGCTGCCACGGTTCGTTGACGAGGCCGCGATAGGACTCGAGCAAGCGATTCAGATTGAGCTTCTTGAAACCCTTCATCGTGCTGAGCGCGCCAACGCCGATATTGACCGTGCCATCACCGGCCGGGAACATCCAGCCGTAGCCCGGTACCGGCGTGCCCTCGTCATCGGTCAGGGTCAGGCACGCCTCGAGCATGTCGTCGGCGTGGCGTGGCGACTCGGCGTAGGTGCGAATGGCGATGCCATAGGGTTCGTTTCGGTCGCGTTCGGCACCGACCATGCGTGCTGCAGCGCCCGGTGCACCAGTGGCCAGCACGGTCAGCGGGGCTCGCCAGCGCTCACCGCCGGCTTCGACGCCGACCACTCGGTCACCGTCGAGCCGTGGAAGCGCCTCGGTCTCCCAGCGCAATTCGGCTCCGGCGGCGACTGCGCCGTCGATGAGTGCGGCATCGAGGCGGCGACGGGGCCACACCGCGCCATGGTCAGGAAAGCGGGTGCCCGACGGCCACTGCAGTTCGCGCTCGGTCGAATTCGCGATCATCCGCAAACCCTTGATGCGATGCGCATCGTCGTAGCTGATATCGAGGGCGTTCAGGGCGGCGATTGCTCGTGGCGTCAGCCCGTCGCCGCACACCTTGTCTCGCCCATACGCGGCCTTGTCGAACACGACGACTCTTGCGCCGCCGCGGGCGGCTTGCATAGCGGCGGCAGCACCGGCTGGGCCGGCGCCTATTACGAGAAGATCTGCGTCTTGCACCCGTCCATGTTGCCGTAAAACCAACGCAGACGCGTGGTCGAACCGCAGTGGTTGTTGCCACAAGGTTGCGGCCAGCTACTGAGCGGCAGGGGCGCAGCGTAAAGTCACCGTGTGGTATCAAAATCAGAGGTCGACGTGTGTGTCGTCGGCAGCGCAAACCTCGACATTGTTGTTCCGGTGCCGCATCATCCTGTCGCCGGTGAAACGGTATTGGGCGGTGACCACCGCAGAGTCAGCGGGGGCAAGGGCGCCAATCAGGCCGTCGCTGCAGCCCGCCTCGGTCGCAGCGTCGCCTTCGTTGGCTGCATCGGCGATGATCCCGCAGGGGTCGAGTTGCGCGCTGCCTTGGTCGCTGACGGCATTGATGTGACGTTCTTGCGCACGGTCGAACACACGCCCTCGGGCATTGCCCTGATCGCCGTTGGTCCCGACGGCGACAACTCGATCGTTGTCAGCCCAGGGGCGAACCAGCGGCTCGACCTCGACGACATCGAGCGCGCATCGATCGTGCTCCAGCTGGCAAAGGTCACGTTGTTGCAACTCGAGGTGCCCCTCGAAGTGGTGACCGAAGCGGCCGAAGCGGCGGGCGGCCTGGTGATCCTGAACCCGGCAACAGCCCAGGCGTTGACCTCACGACTGCTCGAGTAGGTCAATGTGCTCGTACCGAACGAGACTGAACTCGCCTTGCTGGCGGGCAGCGACGTGGCGACGACGTTTGACGAGATCGTCGATCAGGCCCGCTTGCTGCCCGCTGCGCGAACGGTCGTGACGCTTGGCGCACAGGGCGCGCTGCTGGTCGACGAAAACGAAGTACACCATCAGCCGGCGCCATCTGTCGACGCCATCGACACGACTGCGGCCGGTGACTCGTTCTGCGGCGCGCTCGCCGATGTGTTGGCCGAAGGCGGATCCCTCGCCGATGCCATGGCGCGGGGTGTGATGGTCGGCGCCGCGACCACGCTGCGATTCGGCGCACAAAGCTCGCTTCCTACAGCGGGCGAGGTCGCCGATCTCTTGCAACTGCCATGACTCGGCCACAGATACTGCTCGACTGTGATCCCGGCATCGACGACATGTTCGCGATCTTCTGCGCACTGCGCTACTGCGAACTGGTGGCCGTGACATCGGTCGCCGGCAACGTCGGAATCGAGCACACCACCCGGAACGCCCTCGCCGTGCTCGAGTTGGCCGGCGCAGCGGTGCCGGTTCATCGAGGCGCGGCGGGGCCAATCAACGGCAGCCCGCTCAACGATGCCAGTCATGTGCACGGAGCGAGCGGCATGGGTGGCGTCACGCTGGCGGCGCCTGTCGCAGATGTTGCCAGCACCAACGCCGTCGATGCGCTCTTCGACATGACGGCATCAGGTGATGTCACGGTTGTCGCCGTCGGGCCACTGACGAACATCGCGAACGCAATCGAGCGTGATCCCACATGGATCAATCGCATTCCTCGACTGGTCATCATGGGCGGATCGACCACCACCGGCAATGTCGGTCCGTTTACCGAGTTCAACATCGCTGTCGACCCCGAAGCCGCAGCTTTGGTGTTCGACAGCGGCGTAGCGATCACGATGGCGGGCCTCAACATGACCCGCCAGGTTGTCATGGGCATTGATGAGATCACCCGGCTACGGGCTATCGGTAACGCTACGGCAATGGTCGCCGCAGACGCCCTCGACTTCTACAGCGATTTCAGCCTGTCTCACTACGGCAGCAAACAGTCGGCGATGCACGACCCCTGTGCGGTGCTCGAGGTCGTGCGATCCGACCTCTTCGAGCGTGCACAAATGAAGGTCGATATCGAGATTGCTGGCGTCCACACCCGAGGGATGACGGTCTGCGACCAACGAGCCAATGCGCAGAAACCAGATACCGACGTGCTTATCGGCGCCCGCGCCGGCGAGATCGTCGACATGATCATTGCTGCGACAGGTCGACCCGCTATCTGACTGCTGCTGCCAGAGTGCGGGCGGCAATCTTTTTGGACTTTTGGGAACTCGCGCCGCGTTTGGTACGACCATTCGGACATGAGAATCATTATCAGCATGTCCGTACTATTGGCTACCTTCATGGTCCTTGCTCTCGCCTGTGGTGGTGACGACGGCTCGATCGAGATCGAAAACGCCCGCTACCGAGTGGCTAGCCCCACCCTGGGCGCGAGCTACATGACGATCACGAATACGACGGGCAGCGATGTCACGCTCGAAGCCGCCTCGTCCGAAGGTGTCGGGCGGATCGAGATCCACGAGTCGTTCGCTACCGATGACGGCGCCATGACCATGCAGGAGCTGTCCGACGGTATTTCTATCGCTGCGGGCCAGTCGGTCACGCTCGAGCCGGGCGGCAAACACCTGATGATCTTCGATCCCGAAGGCACCGACGACCTGACCATCACCCTCGACTTCGGCGAAGAGACCATCGAAG
>JBDNHG010000833.1:0-4088 GCA_041688925.1 Acidimicrobiales bacterium
ACGCGATGTCTCGTTGCCGAAGATCGGGGTTCCGACTCAGCGCAATAAGCACATGCGCGTGGTTGGTCAAGAATGTCCATGACGGAATTTCGGGCTCCGGCATACTCAGCGACATTGGTGGAGCATAACGAGCGGATTCCTGGTGTTCTGCGCACATCGTCAGGCTCCCGACATCGCCGTCTCGGCACCGCCATCCGCAACGTCCTCCGGCGACGCCGTGGTGGAGCGTGATCCCGGAATGATTGCAAGCACCACCGTTGTCTCGATCTGCTCGAGCACATGTCCGAGCGTATGCCCCAGGAACAACGAGCCATCGCCGCCACGGCCCGTGCCCGAGGCGATCACGAGGTCGGCCCCGAGTTCATCGACGCTCTTGGCGATCTGGGTCGCTGCATTGTTGGCAGCCTCGGTGCTGGTGGTGTGGTTGGCGCCGGCGGTCGTCGCGAAGTTCGCTGCCGACCGCAGCACATCTCGTACCGGCTGGCTGATCGGGGCGTGGTCTGCGAGCAGCGCATTGATCGTGCGATGTTCGTTGGTATGGACGTGCAACTGATGCAGATGGGTGCCGATGTTGCTGGACAGATAGGCACCGATCTCTTGTGCACCTCGGCTCGACGAGCTGCCCGAGATCGGCACGACGGCCCGGGCGAACGCCCACGGCAGCTGGGAACCGACCGGACGACGCACCACGACGGTTGGGATCAAGGCCCGCGCTGCCACAGTCGTGACCAGGTCCGACAAGGTGTTAGCCGTCGACGCGTCGAGCGGTGACCCCATGACGATGGCGTCGTAGCCCAGTCGTGACTCGGCCAGGATCACCTCGACTACTTCAGCCTCTGCCGAGACGACATGACGTACCCGATGATTGGGAAACACGTTTTGCATCGCCGTGATGTCGATGTCGGAGCGTCCTACGGTGAGCAAGGTGATCGCGGTCTGCTCCGGCCAAGTCAGACCGACCAGCTGAGCGGCGAGCAGCGATGAGAGACCACCGGTCGTCGGCAATAGCACTCGTCCGCCGGTGACCACAGCGTTCGCCTCGAGTTGGGTTTCGAGATCGATACGACGGCGTTCGTCGGGGTCGCCCTGCCAGCCGGCGAGCACCTTGCGAAGCAGCGGCGGAGCAAGCATCGACGTCGCCATAGCCATCAACACGATGACGGTGTACGAACGATCGTTCAGCACGCCGAGCGCCAGCCCGACCGTGGCGATCACGATTTCGAGGGCGCCGCGGGCGTTCAGCCCCACGCCGAGTGCAGCACCCTCGCGAAGCGGCAGTGAGGACAGCCGCGCTCCAAGAATCGCGCCGACGAACTTCGACAACGACGCCGCGAGCAGCACGAGGCCGGCCCACAGGAACGTCTCGCCGTCGGCCAATAGCCCCAGGTCAACGCGCAGCCCGGCGGTGGCGAAGAAGACCGGCGCGAAGACAGCCGCTGTCATCGTCTCGAGCGGCTTGATGAGACCATGATCACCAAACCGAGACCGAGCCAGCACAACCCCAGCGACGAATGCCCCGAGCACAGCCTCGACATGGAGCCACTGCGTAATGACGCCAAAGGTCAGCGCCGTCATCAAGATGACGGTCAAGCCGGCGAGCGGGTCGTCCCCCTTGGCGCGAACCCGTCGTAGCGCAGTGTCGACGCCTCGCTGGCCGATCGTGAAGGCGGCGATGAAGAAGATGATGACCCCGCCGACGGTGAACGCCAGCTTGCCCAGGTCAACTCCGCCGGCCTGGGCGAGTCCAGCGATGAACCCGAGTGCAATCCATCCCACGACATCATTGGCCATACCGGCTGCGAGCGTCAGCTGGCCAAAGTTGCGGCGCATCAGGCCCATCTCAGACAGGATCTTGGCAATGACGGGCAGCGAGGAGATCGACAAGGCCGCTGCGATGAACAACGCGAAGATGTAGCGCTGGGTTCCGTCACCGACAAAGGCGACGGGTATGTACCAACCAACGAGCAATCCGGCAGCAGCCGGGACGATGAGCGAGCCGGCCGAAACGAGCGTGGCTGCCCGCCCGAGGCGTCCGATCAGGCCGAGGTCGGTTTCGAAACCTGTGGCCACGAGCAACAGAAGCACACCAAGCCACCCGACCGTGAACAACATTGCGGTCTGCACGTCATCGGCCGGAAACAACCAATCGAACACGCCAGGCGCCAGCTTGCCCAAAAGCGATGGACCCAGGATCAGTCCGGCGGCCAATTCGCCAATGACCGACGGCTGCCCGATGCGTTGCATGACGGCACCGAGAAGCCGAGCGGTCGCCAAGATGACCAGCAAACCCACCCAGAAGATGAGCAGCTGGTGTTCGGTGGGTGGGTTCAGGTTCATGTTGCGGGTTCCTTACGGTCGGAGGGCAGCGTCCGAGGGGTATTGGATGCATCGTGTGAAGAATTGTCGGGGCAGTCGTGTTGTCGCCGATGTCGGCGCTGGCGCAGCGTGATCGTTGCGATGGTCAGGACGACGAGCGGAGCAACGAAGGCGATCATCACCAGCGCGAACGGATCCTTGGCTCGATGGCCCGTGGCGTCGAGAACGAGAAAGACCACGTAGGCCACATAGAAGACGACGAAGACGGCTCCCTCCCAGCGGTCGAGCTTGTTGTCGAACACCACCATGGGCAGGCAGGCGAACGCCGCGGCCAACATGATCGGCAGGTCGAGTTCGATGGCATCGGCACCGATCGCAATTCCGCTGGTGGCGAAGGTGCTGCCGGCCCCAAGTACGAGCAAGATGTTGAAGATGTTCGAGCCGACGGCATTGCCGACGGCAAGGTCTCGTTGCCCGCTCAGCGCTGCGATGACTGTGGTCACGATCTCGGGTGCGGAGGTGCCGATCGCCACGATCGTCAATCCCACAATCAATTCGGGAATGCCCAGCGAGGTCGCAATCTCTTCGGCGCCTTGCACCACAAAGCGGGCAGCGATGGCCAGACCACCGACCCCCAGCGCAAGCGGCACCAGCAATCGCACGATCGGCTTCTCTGGTGGTTCCGCGGCCACCGGCGTGGCTGCCGTCGGCGAGGCTGCACCCTCGCAGCGGCCGTGCCCTCGGGTGGCCATGAGTGTCCAGACGACGAAGACGGCCAATGCCGCCAACATCAAGAGGCCGTCGAGGCGGTTCAGCTTCTGATCCTGAGCCATCCACAAGAGCGCAGCCGAGGCCCCGATCATCACAGGAATGTCCACCCGCACGACTCGGCTGTTGACCCGTATCGATCCGAATGTCGCGGCAAGCCCGAGCACCAAGAGCACATTGGCAATATTCGATCCCACGACCGAGCCCACGGCCAATTCGGTATCGCCGACTGCGACGGACTGACCTACGACGGCCAACTCGGGGGCGCTGGTACCGGCTGCCACGATGGTGAGTCCAACCACCATGGGCGTGAGACCGAATCGGCGACCGACCGACGACGCCGATGCAACCACGAAGTGACCCGCTACCAGCAGCAGTGCCAATCCGCCAACGAAGGTGAGTGCGGCAGCGAGCATCAGGCGGGCCCCGTAACGCAAGCTCGATGCCCAGACTGGTCGAGCGGCGCTTCATCTGCGGTCGACTGGCGACCTCGCGGTGGTACCTCGATCTCCATTGCAACACTATAATAGATACTTTTCAATATAACAATTAGGTTGTGGGGACTAAGTGAGCCCTATAACATCGCCGCCATGCTGTGGATGCTGTATGGGCTACATCTTTTTGGTATTGCCGCAGCAATCGTCGCGGGGCATCGCTCAATTCATCTTGCGCTTGGCGCAGCGGCAGTGGCTCCCGCCGTAACCGGCGTGTGGGCGCTAACCGGGCTCGTCAATCAACCCGAGCCCCGCATCTACGAGATCGTCTGGGTCGAAGCGCTCGACTTGGTCTTGCGGTTCCGCACCGACTCGGTTGCCTTGCTCATGACGGCAATCGTGTCAGGCATCGGCGCGCTGGTATTCGTGTACGCCATCGGCTACTTCGACCGCGACGCCGACGGCGGCAGTCGCTTCCCAGCCTCGTTGCTGGCCTTTTCGCTCTCGATGCTCGGCCTCTTGCTTGCAGATTCGATCTGGACGCTGTTCATCTTCTGGGAATTCACCTCG
>JBDNHG010000834.1:0-7089 GCA_041688925.1 Acidimicrobiales bacterium
CACGCAGGGCAGCGAAGCACATGCTCATGCTGATGGCGGCGACGATGCCGATCGCCAGCATGGTCTTTGCCAGTTCGCCCCACTGCCATCCGTCAAAGGCGATCGAGCGCAGACCGTCGAGAATGTAGGTGACGGGGTTGAGCCCGGCGACGGTGTCGAGCCAGCCGGTCAGCTGATCGCGTGGCACGTAGGACGAGGTGAGAAACAGGAACGGGAAGAACAGCATGAAGCTCGAGTTCACGGCGGCGGGGTTGCCGGTCTTGAGTGCAATGGCGTAGCCGAAGCCAGAGAATGCAAGGCTCCAGAATGCTGCGATCGCGATAAATGCCACGATGCCCAGCGGGCCTGGCTCGAAGCTGACGTCGAGAATGAAGCCCAGTGCAAGGATCGGCACGGTCAGGGCTGCGGCGCCCTCGGTGAGTCGTTCGAGGGTGGCGATGTTCACGACAAAGAAGAAGATCGCAATGAACACCGGCGGGATCACCGCCTCGAGATCGCGGGGCACGGCCCGCAGGGCACGACCAGCGACGGTCAGGATGTCGCGGATGAGTCCGCTGGGTTGGGCGAGCGTGTGCTCGCTGGGCGTGGAAAGGGTGGCAGCGGTCATCGGTTCTCCTCGGTGGTGTTGGTGGTCTCGTCGGTGTTTGTTGGTGTGGCTTCGGGTTGGATGCGGGTTCCTGTCATGTCGAGGAACACATCGTCGAGCGTGGTCGACCGCAGGCTGAGCCCGTCGAAGTCGACTCCGGCGGCATCGAGTGCAATGGCGACCGGCCCGATCGTTTTCGCGTCGTTGGCGGTAGCGATGCGCAGTATCCGGCCGTCGGTGTCGATCGAGTCAATGCCCGGAATGTCGGCGAGAGCGGTGCGGGCCGCAGTGTGATCGCCAGCTATCTTGGCGAGCACAATGTCGCGGCCGACCTGACGCTTGGGTTCGGCTGGTGTGCCCTCGGCGACGAGTCGCCCCGCGTTGATGATGCCGATTCGGTGGGCAAGTGCATCGGCTTCTTCGAGGTATTGGGTCGTCAGAAGAATCGTTATGCCGAGCTTCTCATTGAGCGTTCGAACTTCGTCCCAAACGCGAGCGCGGCTCACGGGGTCGAGCCCGGTGGTTGGTTCGTCGAGGAAGAGCACCTCGGGTTTGTGGACCAAGGCGGCAGCGAGGTCGAGGCGGCGGCGCATGCCACCCGAGTAGCTCTCGATGCGCCGATCGAGTGCGTCGCCGATGTCGACCAGGCTCGTGAGCTCACGCATGCGCTCGTCGATGATTGTGTTCTTCAAACCATAGAAGCGGCCTTGCAGCCGGAGGAGTTCGCGGCCGGTCTGGCGGGGATCGAGCGAAATGTCCTGCAGTGCGGCACCGATGCGCAATCGCACGTGCTGTGGGTCGGCCACGATGTCGTGACCGGCGACTGTCGCGGTGCCCGACGATGGGGCAAGCAGCGTGCAGAGCATGCGCACCGTGGTCGACTTGCCTGCGCCGTTTGGTCCAAGGAAGCCATAGATCTCGCCGGGAGCGATGGCCAGGTCGAGACCAGCGACGGCATCGCCTGAGCTGAACGAGCGACTCAAACCTTTGGCTGAGATCGCAAGCTGCGTTGAAGGTGTGGCGTCATTGGTGGTCGACGTTGTCGATCGCCTGACGGTGGTGGTTGGTGCCATTGGGGCGTCTTTTCGGTAGTGCGGTCTCAGAGCAAGACCAGCGTTTTGATTGCTGGCTGCAACGTAGAATTCATTGCGGACAGAATCGGTCCGCAAGGTAGGACAAACTCAAACCATGCGAAATGATCCGACAGGCCGAGCGCTGCACCTGCTGTCGCTGTTACAGACGCACCGGTTGTGGCGGGGCGCCGAACTCGCCGAGCGTCTCGGGGTCACCGAGCGCACGGTGCGACGCGACGTCGATCGTCTGCGAGACCTTGGCTATCCCGTTGACGCTTCGACCGGCTCAGCGGTGCTGAGCTTGCCGGCAGCCGGTTCGCTCCTCGTGAAATCCCTGAGGGTGATGCTGCTAGCTACGTTGCCAGTTCGCTCGCATCGATCCCGCGCGATCTCGAAGCTCTTGTGGCCGTCAACGCGCCGTACACCCAGATCGTGGAGGTTCTTCGCTGGATCGACCACACGCCGATCGAAACCGAATCTGAATCGTGTGTCGTTCGTATTCGGGCAGACAAGCTCGAGTGGCTCACCATGGCCATCGTGCGAATCGCACTCGCCGCGCCGGTAACTGTCCTCGAACCGGTCGCGGTAGCCGACGCCATCGGTGAGCTCGTCGAACGGTTGACGAAGCGGTAGAGGGAGCTGGCCCAGAGCGGTCAGCGCAGAGGTGAAGGAGCCATGGTGCCGCGCCCGACGATGGCATTGAGAGTCTCCAGAGCCTCGGCCAGTGGCAGCGGCAGGTCGCCGAGGAGGTGGCTTCGTACGATTGCCCAGCCGATCTCGAAGAGCACCGCTGCTGAGGCGGCGGCATCGATCTCGCCCCGGATGGTTCCCTCACTCTGGCCGTCACGAAGTGTTTGTTCGATCAGTTCGGTGATGCGGTCGCGTTGCAGCTGGCGAGCGAGAGATGCAGCCGCGGCACCGACGAGATCGCGGTCATCGAGCAGCGGAGCCGAGAGGAGATCGTCGCGTTCGTAATGAATGGTGGCCATCTCGACCAACGCGTGCAGACGCATTGGTGCCGAATCGACTTGCGTCATCGCTGCTTCGGCCGAGTCGAGGAACGTTTCGACAGCCTGTCGAACGGTGTCGAGGTAGAGCTCCTCTTTCGATGCGTAGTGCAGATAAAGGCTCCCTTTGCCTGTGCCGGCCGCGGCCGTGATGCTTGCGACACTGGCGTGGCGGGGCCCGAGGCGGCGGAATCGTGTGGACGCAGCATCGAGGAGTCGTTGTCGGGTAAGCGGTTCCGATGTCTCCATGCACACAGGCTACCGCTGACCAGATTGCTAGTCTGGTCAGATGTCGCCGGAAGAGATCATCAACACGTTCATTGCCGCCATCGAAGCCAAACAAGTCGACACGGCAGTGTCGATGACGTCGGAAAATGTCTCTTATGAGAACATGCCGTCGAAGCCGATCGTCGGCCGCGACGGGGTAGCCAAAACACTCAACAGCTTCCTCGCCCCAGCGTCGAATGTTGATTGGCAGATCGTGCGGCAGTGGAGCATCGCCAAGACAGTCATCAATGAACGGCTCGACCGGTTCCAGATCGGCGATGGCTGGCTCGAGCTACCCGTAGCCGGCATTTTCGAGATCGATGACAATGGTCAGATCGTGTTGTGGCGTGACTACTTCGATATGAACAGCTATGTCAGCCAGTTCGCTGAACTCAACCCATCATGAACCAGCCCGACCCCACCGCATTCCCGCTCAAAGAGTTCCTCGGGTTCAAAATCGAACGAGGCGAAGCCAGCGGCACAGCGACTCTCGAGCTCGATGATCACCACATGAATCCGAACGCGGTCGCGCATGGTTCGGTCGCATTCACATTGATGGACACCGCAATGGGTGCTGCGGTCATGTCGGTGATTCCCGACGGCAACAGTTGTGCCACGATCGAGATCCACAGTCGCTTTCACCGAGCCGCAGTCAGCGGATCCCTCACCGCAACAGCGTCTGTGATGACCGCGGGCCGCCGCATCGTGCATCTCGAAGCACGCACCGTCGATTCCGACGGTCGACTCGTCGCCAGCGCCACCGGAAGTTTCGCCGTAATTGCGCCGACGACAACCTGAGCGAACCTCACGAGCGCCGAAGCACGCTGTGTTCCTGCACGCTGTGTTCCTGCACGCTGTGTTCCAGCACACTGATGGGCGCTGTGACCGAAGTCGCAACGTGCCCCAAGCCCGGACGGTATTGGGTAGCGGGCATTTAGACTTTATGGCTGGCACCGCCAGGTGCCCCAGTAACGTTTCGAAAGCTACCCCCCAGTCCTTTTGGTCATGCCACACGTCGGTATGCGACGGTGTCGGGGCCTCGTAACTCCACGACTTCTGCGCTACAAAACGGACGACACGAACGTGGTCGGCGACTCGATGCCGACCAGGAGACCGCGTCCTCGCTACACAGGGAACTGCAAATAATGAACACCACAGATCGACTCCTCGTGATTGAAACAGCGGTCGCCGCTCGACCTGCCGCGGCGGCGTCGCGCCCGCTGCCACCTAAGGTTGAAGCGTGAGCGCTCACACAGATATGGCCGAAACAACACAAGAATTGGCGACCGACGAGCTTGACGCAGCCGCGACCGATAGCACCGCACCCGTTGCGGCATCCGAAGCTAAGGCCAAGTCAAAGAGGCCTAAAAAGCCAAAAAAGCCGCTGCTGATGGTCGGCTGGCGCGAGTGGGCCATTCTGTCTGTGGCCGACCATTTACCCGTGCGCGCAAAGATCGACACGGGTGCGGCGTCCTCTTCAGTACATGCATCGAACATTGTTGAGGCGCTCGATCCGTTCGGACGTTCGATCGCCAGTTTCGACCTTCATCTCGACGATGACCGGTCGGTGAAAACGCGTATCCACTCACATCTGGTCGTTGCATCACGTATGGTGCTGTCCTCGTCGGGACACTGGTCTTCTCGTCCGGTCGTGAATCTCGGTTTACAGCTTGGCGATGCCCTGTTCGAAACCGAAGTCACCCTTGCATCTCGCGACGAGATGGAATTTCGGCTCCTCATCGGGCGCGCTTCGCTGCGCAAACGATTCTGCGTCGACCCATGCCAATCATTCATTTTAGGGGAACCTTAATGCCCGACCACAAAATGAAGTTCGGCATCTTGTCGCGGGCTCCGCAGGCCTACAGCACGAAACGACTGGTGATCGCAGCTCAAGAACGTGGTCACGATGTAAAGGTTCTCAACACACTTCGTTTCGCTATCGACCTGTCGCGCGAAGACCCCGAGTTGCAGTACCGGGGCAGAGAGTTGGAAGAGTACGACGCTGTGCTGCCGCGTATCGGCGCGTCGATCACGTTCTTCGGGCTGGCCGTTGTCCGCCAGTTCGAACAGATGAATGTGTACACGCCCAACACTTCGACCGGCATCGCGAACTCGCGCGACAAGCTCAGGTCAACGCAGCTGTTCTCATCTCATGGTGTGGGCATCCCAGCTACCACATTTGTTCGTGACCGTGCCGACGTGCTCGCCGCCATCGAACGAGTGGGTGGGGCGCCGGTCGTCATCAAGTTGCTCGAAGGCACGCAAGGAATCGGTGTCATCCTCGCACCCGACACCAAGGTGGCCGAAGCGGTCATCGAGACCTTGCAGAGCACCCGCCAGAACGTATTGATTCAACAGTTCATTGCCGAGAGCAAGGGCCGCGATGTGCGGGCGTTCGTCGTCGGCGACCGAGTCGTCGCTGCCATGCGTCGCACCGCAACCGGCGACGAGTTCCGCTCGAATGTGCACCGTGGCGGCACGACCGAAGCCATCGAACTTTCGCCCGAGGTCAAGAAGGTCGCGATCAACGCCGCCCAGATCATGGGTCTTCGGGTGGCCGGTGTCGACATGCTCGAATCCGACAGTGGCCCGCTCGTGATGGAAGTCAACTCGTCACCAGGCCTCGAAGGTATCGAAGGCGCAACCGGCCTCGATATCGCCGGCGTCATCGTCGACTACATCGCCAGTCAGGTCGCCTTCCCCGAACTCGACGTACGCCAGCGGCTCTCGGTGTCCGCGAACTACGGCGTTGCCGAAGTTCTCGTCCACGAAGGTGCCGACGTTCTGGCCCAAAACCTGACGATCGGTGACCTGCGCGAAATGGACATCGCCGTGTTGACCTTGCACCGCGGTGGTGCCGATATCCCGAATCCGAAGGCTTCACGAGCGCTCGAACAGGAAGATCGCTTGGTCTGTTTCGGCAAGCTCGAATCGATGCGGGCACTCGTGCCCGAGCGTCGTCGTCGGGCAGCCCGGCCGACCGTGCAAGCCCTGCCCGACGCAGAGTAGAGGCCGAACCAATCCGTGGCGGGTGCTTGCGTTAGCGCATCCGAAGCCGTGTGAACTCGACAAGCGGTGTGATCCCAACCTGAGCGAGCGCTAGGTTGCTGGACATGAGTGATCACGCAATTTCCCGGTTTCCTGTCCCTGAGTTGAGCGAACTGCCCGACGACATCCGCGAGCTCATCGAGACCGTGCAAGAGAAGTCTGGCTTCGTGCCAAACGTTTTTCTTGCACTCGCGCATCGGCCCGCTGAGTTTCGTGCCTTCTTTGCTGCGCACGACGCACTGATGGACAAGTCAGACGGGCTGTCAAAAGCCGAACGAGAAATGATCGTGGTCGCCACCAGTGCTGTCAATGGCTGCCTGTACTGCGTGATTGCGCACGGCGCCATCCTGCGCATTCGGGCGAAGAACCCGTTGATCTCAGATCAGCTTGCGACCAATCCGTTCAAGGCCGACTTGTCCGAACGTGAGCAGCACATCATCGATTTTGCGCTGCACGTTGCGCAAGACTCGGCGACGGTCGGCGACGACGACCTCGAACTCATGCGCTCGAACGGTTTCACCGACGACGAGATCTGGGACATCGGCGCGATCGCCGCGTTCTTTGCGATGTCCAACCGTCTGGCCAACTTCGCATCGATCCGACCAAACGACGAGTTCTACTCGATGGCCCGAGGCTGACTCTGAGCTGAGTGCGTACGTCCTGCGACCCCGTACGCACTCAGCGGACGCGGCCGGTTTCGTAGGCCCACATGGCGATTTCGACTCGATTGCGGGCGCCGAGTTTGGCCATCAGGCTTGCCAGGTGCGACTTGACTGTGCTCAGGCTGATGTAGAGCTCGTCGGCAATCTCGGCGTTCGTTCGTCCGCTTGCGACCGTGAGCACGACTTCTTCTTCACGCTCGGTCAGTGGTTCGATTGGCTGTCGCGGCGTGCTCGGCGCGGCATCGGCGAACGCCGCCAGCAATCTGGCGGTCACGCTGGGTGCGATGAGTGCGTCGCCATTCGCCGCAGCCTGGATCGCCTGCACCAATAGCTCGGGCCCGGCGTCCTTGAGGAGGAAACCGCGTGCACCGGCCCGCAGCGCACCGTGCACATATTCATCGAGGTCGAAGGTCGTGATCACGACCACGGCCATTGGCTCGAGCACA
>JBDNHG010000835.1:0-2725 GCA_041688925.1 Acidimicrobiales bacterium
GACGCGGTGATCTTGTCGCCGGTCACCTCCATGGTGTCGACGTCGACGATGATGTGGGTGCCCGCCGGACTACCCTTGATCACGAACTGTTCACCGACCGTGACGTTCATAGTGGCAAAATGGGTCAGTGTAGGATTGTCCATCCGTGGCTCCTGTTCGGCTTTCGACTTGTTGTCGACGCTAGTCGCGACGCACTCGGCAACTTCTACCGCTTTGGTGTTTGCAATCGCGGTCATGCTCCGGCCTCTGCGGTGGCCGCCGCGATCGTTGCTGCGACGAACAGGTCGATGTCGTCGTACGTGGTGGCCATATTCCAGCATCCCATCCCGTAGGTGCTGAGGTACACCTGTCGGCGCAGCAGCCCGCGCTGCAAGTCGGCCATGGTTGCCGCTTCGTCGCTCGAGTGGCGGGCGTCTCGATATGAACGGATGCTGCGTTGGTTTGGGTGTATGCGAAACAGTGAGCCAGACCCAGTCACTTGCCACCGCAAGGCAGAAGACGCGAATGCGTCTCGCAGCCCTCGACGACAGCGGTCACCCAACGCATCGAGATGAGCGAACGCGGCAGCGTCGAGTTGTTGCATACATGCCAGGCCGGCAGTCATCGTGACCGGGTTGGCGGTGAAGGTGCCTCCTGACGGCACTGCAGCGCGGGTGCCACCGTGGCTGGCGAACACACTCATGACGTCGGCTCGTCCGGCTACAGCCCCGACCGGAAATCCTCCGCCGATGATCTTGGCCAGCGCAGTCAGATCGGGCTCGATGCCGAACAGAGCTTGTGCTCCCCCACTGCCCAATCGGAACGAGATGACCTCGTCGAGGATCAGCAATGCACCAACGCTGCGGGCCGACTCTTGCACTGCATCGATGAACTCGCGCTCGATGGCGGGCATGCCGACGCGGCTCGGCATCGGGTCGAGCAGGATGCCTGCACAACGGTCGCCGGCCGCTGTTATGACGGCACGTGCGGCTGCGGCATCGTTGAATGGAATGACGGCGACCTCTTCGGTGACCGACTGCGGTGTGCCCGAGGCATAGGGCACCGTGGCCGGCGCCGACGCTGTTCCCCACTCGCCAGGATCAGGGTCGAGGCTCGCCTCGGCGTGGTCGTACGTGCCGTGGTAGCTGCCCTCGACCTTGACGATCAATGGTCGACCGGTGAACGCCCGTGCCGCCTTGATGGCACCCATGACCGCTTCGGTTCCCGAGTTGCAGAACCGAATCTGGTCGACTGAGGCCAAGCGATCGCAGAGCAGCTCGGCCAGTTCGATCTCAACGCTCGTGGCCAGCGAATAGGCAGTGCCCCTGTCGAGCTGTGAGCGGACCGCAGCATCGATCGTCGTGTCGGCGTGACCAATGATGATCGAGGTGAAGTTGTTGTTGGCATCGAGGTAGCGATTGCCGTCGACATCGGTGATCCATGCGCCGCGACCCTCGGCGATATACACCGGGTGCGGTGAGGTCAGTACGGTCGAACGCGACGCACCTCCGGGAATCGGGCGTTGCGCCCGTTCGAACAACTCGGCCGATCGTGATGCCGGTTCGTATGCCATTGTTGCAGTATCCCAGAACTTCGAAGAGGAGGCCCCAAGATGGCCATTCCAGTTACCCCATGGCGGATCGGCGTCGATGTCGGCGGCACGTTCACCGACCTGGTTCTGGTCGACGCCGACGCCACGACATGGGTTGCCAAGGTGCCGTCGGTGCCTGCTGACCCCAGCCAGGGCGTAACCGCCGCCGTCGAGCGAATCGCTGTCGACCTCGGCATCCCGACACGAGCAGTTCTCGAGAATTGCAGCCTGTTCGTGCATGGGTCAACTGTGGCGACGAACACGATGCTCGAAGGCACAGGAGCCCGAGTTGGTCTCGTAACGACGGAAGGGTTCCGAGACGTCATCGAGATCCGCCGCGGTCTGCGCCACGATCAATGGAATCATCGCGAGCCGTACGCTCCGGTGCTTGTGCCCAGGTATTTGCGCTTGCCGGTCACGGGCCGCATCGACGCCGACGGCACCGAATTCCAGCCCCTCGATCTCGGTGGCATGAACAACATCGTCGACGCGTTCGAGAGCGAAAACGTCGAAGCCATCGCCGTCGCCTTCATGAACAGCTACGCCAACCCCGAGCATGAATTGGCGGCTGCCCAGGCGCTCGGCCAGTCATGGAGCGGCGACTGGATTACGACATCGGCGCAGGCGTCACCGCTCATGGGCGAATACGAACGCACGTCGACAGCGGTGGTCAACGCGACGCTCATGCCGCGTATCGTCGGCTACCTGCGCTCGCTCGAGTCTGAACTGGCCGACCTCGGATTAGCTCGGCCGCTGCTGCTGGTGCAGTCGAACGGTGGCGCCGCGTCGGTCGAACAGTTGGCTGCTCGTCCGGTGAACCTGCTGCTCAGCGGGCCGGCCGCCGCCGTCGGCGCCTTGACCGCATACAGTCATCTCGTCGACGCGCTGGGTGTCGTCGACGGCGACGAGGGCAATCTGATCTCGATGGAGATCGGTGGCACGTCGTGCGACGTGCTGCTCATGGCGGCCAGAGAGGTCGACACCAAGGACGACATCGATGTTGCCGGCTACCACGTGTCGACACCGGCGATCGACATTCACACCATCGGCGCCGGTGGCGGAACCATCGCCGGTGTCGACGACGCCGGCCTGCTGTTCGTCGGTCCCGAGGGTGCAGGCGCCGACCCCGGACCAGCGTGTTATGGCCGGGGAGGC
>JBDNHG010000836.1:0-2494 GCA_041688925.1 Acidimicrobiales bacterium
CCGCAATCGGAGGGTGGGGCTTCTGTAGCGGTGAGAGGTGCTGAACGAGATCGATCTCAGGGATGCCGACGGGCACACTCGATGTCCAGTATTTGCCTTCCTGCTTCCATCCAGGCTCTTCGGTCCACATTTTCAGAATCATGTCGATCGACTCGGCAGTCATTTCGCGGTTCTCGCCGCCCATGCCGTCGACGCCAAACATCTCCCAGTCGCTCGGAAGCCCCGACGCTGCGATGCCGAAGTTGAGCCGACCCTCGGAGAGGTGATCCATCAACGCCACCCGGTTCGCCAGCGCTGCCGGGTGGTAGTAGGGCAGCAGGAAACCACCCGGGCCGATGCGGATGTTCTTGGTGGCCCGCAGCGCCGCCATGACGAGCAGATCGGGAGCAGGATATGGTTCCCACTTCGATGCGTAGTGCTCGCCGATCCAAGCTTCGGTGAAGCCGTACTCATCACCCCAGATCACGGTCTGGAGGTCGAAGTCCCAGCCCTCCTTGACGTCGCGATCAGGCGGATGACTGGGCATCGAGAACATTCCGAGCTTCATGGTGTACCTCATTAGGGTTGTTGGGTGTCCGATGGATTCTCGCGCAACGCGTGAGTTCCGTAAAGCGGGCCGGTGCATGCGCCTGTTCGCCGACGAAGTCTTGCCTGCACTCAAGGCAATCAACCCGGCGCCGATGCAGTTGCAGCCCGTCTGAACTCGGACGAGCAGAGATTGAGCGCCACGTCGTACAGTCCCAGGGTGCCAGCAACGATCAGCAGACATTCCTGGTGGACGCTGGCGATCACCGCCGCCGCCGGATTTATGGTCAGCCTCGAGATCACGGTCATCTCACTGGCGTTTACCGACATCCAAGAATCGTTCGAGGGAACATCGCGAGCGACCCTGACGTGGATCTTCACCTCCTACAACATCGGCATCGCCGCGCTTTTGCTACTGGCGGGGTGGGCCGCGGATCGTTATGGTCGCAAGCGGCTCTTCCTGACAGGGATGTTTGTCTTCGTGGTCGGCTCGTTGTGCTCGGGCCTGAGCGTCGATGCACCAACACTCATTGCCGCGCGAGTCTTGCAATCAGTGGGCGGCGCCATGCAATTCCCCGCCGCGCTCGCCTTGTTGCTGCCAGCGTTTCCTCCCGAACGACGAGGCATGGCCGTGGGCATCTGGGGAGCCAGCGGCGCATTGGCTGCAGCCCTGGGGCCGTCAATCGGCGCCGCGCTGATCAACGCATTCGGATGGCGGTCGGTCTTCTTGGTCAACATTCCGGTGGGGATCTTGGCCATCGTGCTCGGAGCGCTGATCCTCGTCGAATCGCGTGCCGATGACCTACCCGACCGAGTCGATCTGGTCAGTGTGCCGATGGCATCGGTTGGCGTCGGGCTGCTGGTGCTGGCGATTGCACAGACGGAGTCGTGGGGAGTCTTCAGTGTGCCGACGGGCCTGTGTGTGCTCGGAGCTGTCGTCTTGTTATGGGGCTTTGTGCGTCGCTCAAAGCAACACCCGGCCCCGCTCTTCGACCTCAACCTTCTGAAGATTCGCTCGTTCTCTGTCTCGCTGATCGGCACCACCTTCTTCTGTGCCGCCTTCTTCGGATGGTTCGTAGTGCTGCCGGCCTTCATGCTCGACTGGTGGCAGTGGTCGGTCGTCAAGGTCGGCCTCGCGCTGTTCCCCGGACCGGGACTTGCTGCGTTGCTGTCGCCGTTCATGGGGCGAGTTGCAGACAAACGCGGCAACGGACCCGTGCTCGTGGTCGGAGGTGTGGCCGGCGCGATCGGCATGACACTGCACCTGGTCCTCACCGGACGCGAGCCGGACTTCGTGCTCGGCATCCTCCTCTCGGGCCTCTTCGTCGGCGTCGCTGCCGGCTGCAGCTTCGCAATACTTGTCGCCGCAACCATGCGCGACGTACCCCCGCAACGATTCGGCATGGGCGGGGCGGGCCGAACCACTGTGTTCCAGTTGGCGATCGCTCTCGGTATCGCCGTCGGCGCTGCCGTCATTGGTGATCCCGGCAACATCGGTGAAGCACTCGCCGCCTATCGCATCAACTGGGCAATCGCCCTCGTCTTCTTCATTGGGCAAGCGTTGTTGTTCGCATTCGCGTACCCAAAAGCGGAGGCATTGGTCTGACGGACCTTCGGGGTCGAGAAGCGCCGGTCATCTCAGTCGGTGTTGCCTCGCGCTCGGTGTTGCCTCGCGCTCACACCGCGACGTGTATTGATGAGATTCGAATCCGTCG
Organism: Acidimicrobiales bacterium; assembly: GCA_041688925.1. Lineage (GTDB taxonomy): Bacteria > Actinomycetota > Acidimicrobiia > Acidimicrobiales > UBA10347 > UBA10347. The sequence goes on from JBDNHG010000836.1 coordinate 2,241, forward strand.
AATGCGCGCCGTCGGTCGGCCGTGCGTGGGCGCTCCGCTGCAACCGGACGAATGGCTTTATGACCAGCCGAACATGCCTCGCAGATAGTTGGCTTGCCCAACGTGCTGCAGGCAGTCATCGGCGACGCTGACGAGTCGCACGCCAAGCGTGGCCGGCGGGTCATAGCGTTTGTCGACGATGCGCGCCAGATCGCTTGGCGTCAGCGGTTCGAGCCGTTCGCTGGTTCTGGCCGCGACTGAGTCGACATAGGCGA
>JBDNHG010000837.1:0-2684 GCA_041688925.1 Acidimicrobiales bacterium
CCTGCCAGCTCGTACCCCATGTGCCTACAAATGTTGCCGACCTCGGTATCGACTTCGCTGCGTTCAGCGGTCACAAGATGTGTGGTCCAACCGGTGTCGGCGTCTTGTGGGCTCGCAAGGAACTGCTCGACGAGATGCCTCCTTTTCTCGGTGGAGGCGGCATGATCGCCAACGTCACCACCGAAGGTTTCACCACGACCGACGTGCCCCACAAGTTCGAAGCCGGAACCCCGCCCATCGCCGAGATTGTTGGCCTCGGGGCGGCCGCCGACTATCTGAGCGCTATCGGCATGGAAAACATCCGTCGACACGAGATCGAACTCAGCGCATATTTCATGCGCACGATCAAGGAACGCCACGGAGACGACGTCGTGCTGCACGGCCCGTCCGAACCGTCGCAACGCGGCGGCGTATTCTCATTCGCCTATAAGGACGTCCATCCTCATGACCTCTCGCAGGTGCTTGATGAACATGGCGTCAGTGTGCGGGCCGGCCATCACTGTGCCAAACCGCTCATGACACATCTTGGCGTGGGCGCCACCGCCCGCGCTTCGCTATACATCTACAACGATGAATCCGATGTCGACCGACTCGTCGAGGCGCTCGACGATGCAGCCGACCTCTTCTCTTTCTGAAGGAGCGACCCATGGCCGGGCTCGAGGATCTCTATAAAGAGATCGTCATCGACCACTATCGCAGTCCCCGTAACCGGGGCGAACTCGAAACGCCGCCTGCACAACATGCCGAAGGCTTCAACCCGCTCTGCGGCGACGAAGTTCAGGTGTATGTGCAGGTCACCGACGGGGTGATCACCGATGTCGCCATTGGCGGACAGGGCTGTTCGATCAGCCAGGCGTCAGCATCGATGATGTCGGCGGCGATCAAGGGCAAGACCTTGGCCCAAGTCGACGAACTCACAACCGCAGTGAAATCGATGATGTCGATTCACGAATATGAGCTCGAAGACGATGATTCGGGTGTGTTGCCCGAACCTCCCGATGTCGATCTCGGCGATCTCGAAGCACTCAAAGGCGTCGTCAAGTTCCCGGTACGCATCAAGTGCGCCACCCTTGGCTGGAACACTCTGGCCGAGGCACTTGCCGCAAGCTGACCGAGCCTACGCCGGGTCCTTCGTCGGGCGCGGTGGCACCATCGTTACTGCAAATCGACTGTCGTACCCGACGACTACGGTTTACCAATGACCGATCTCACGGCCGAAAACTTGCGCGCCTTGGGCATCGACCACGAACGAGCGCGTGATGACGATGACCTGGTTTCCTCGGTCGAAGTGTTGTTGTCTCGTGGCGTCACACTCGACGAAGTCGCCGCCTTTGGTTTCGCCAAAGCGCTCTCGCAGCGAGCTATCCGTCCTGAACCGCTGCACGGTTCGGCAGCCGGGCGTGCGCTCGACGACGTAGGCATCGACGAAGAGTTCTCGCGCCGGTTGCGATTGGCCATGGGTTTACAGGGTGGGTCGGGCCTTGGCCTGACGACCGACGAACTCGAAGCAACCCGGCTCTTCGCCAGCGTCGCCGACCTGGTCGGCGAAGAAGAGATGCTCGGCGTCGTGCGGGTCGTAGGCTCCTCGACCGCCCGCATTGCACGAGCAACTACCGCCTTGTTGCGGGTCAACTTTCAACCACCGATCGACACCACGCCGGCTCGGCTCACCGACGCCGTCGAGGCGTACGCCGCCCTGATCGACGCCTCGCTTGCCGCGTTCCTCGATGCAACGACCGCTCTGGGGCGGCGCCATCTTGCCGCAGTGCTCGCCGATGATCGGGCCTGGCAGGTCGACGCATCCCGAAGCGCCACGCTGCAAGCCCATGCGATTGGTTTTGCCGACCTCGTCGGATTCACCGCGTTCACCGAAGGTGCCGACGCCCAGGCGTTCATGACGGCGATGGTTCGCTTCGAACGCGATGTGCAAGATGCCGTCGTCGACAATGGCGGCATGGTCGTCAAACTGATCGGTGACGAAGTCATGTTCGCAACTGCTGATCCAGCGGCGTCGGCAGACATCGCCGTTGCACTCGTGGCGGTCGGGCAAGACATCGCTGGTCTCGATGGCATGCGGGTCGGCCTGTCCTATGGCGATGTCATCTGTAGCGGCGGCGACTTCTATGGCACGGTCGTCAACACCGCAGCCCGCATCGTTGGCCAGGCCTATCCCGACGCCATCGTGGCCACCGGCGCTCTTGTCGATGAGCTTCCACCACACCGAGCAGCGACCTCGCTGGGCCCCCACGCATTACGTGGCATCAGTCAACCCGTCGAGCTCTACCGCGTTCACCCCTAGTGCCCGGTGATCCAACTCATCAATCGCTGATCTGGCCGCTCCTAGCCACGCCGCACTACTGTCAGCGCCATGAGCACCGATTCGACGCCATCGCTCGACGAGTTTCGGGCCGAGGTCCAGGCCTTCCTGAACGAGACCTCCCCCACAACGCTCGCCGAGCTCGAAGGCACATCGATCCGCGGCAAGGCATGGCGGGCCGCGTTGTTCGATCATGGGCTGGCGGCACTCGACTATCCGGTCCAATTCGGGGGCCGCGGGCTCGACGCCGCGCACCTACAGATCTGGCACGAAGAGAGCCGCGGACGCGTCCCACGCGAAGATGCCATGTTCGGCATCGGGGTCGGTATGGCCATGCCGACCATTCGTGACTATGGCTCCGACGAGC
>JBDNHG010000838.1:0-8777 GCA_041688925.1 Acidimicrobiales bacterium
CAGACATTTCCTTCGACGACTGACACCTGTTCGCGTCGATCAGGGGCCGCCAAGAAGGCGATGAGTTCTTGCACCACAGCGCTCGATCTCATATCACCACGGCGGGTCGCCGCATTCCAGCCGAGTTGCAAGGTGGCTATGCCACATGACACGGCCCGCACACGACCGGCTGCGAGTACCGGGGCGAGCGCCCACTTGCTGAGAATGGATACGCCGGCACCGGCCGCTACGAGCTCAGTGATCGCGCTCGTTTGGCGCACGACCCGAACGACGAGTGGGTACATCTCGGCCGGTCGGATGAACCGGTCGTACTCGAAACCCGGTGTTGGCCGCGCGTTGTAAGTGAGATAGGTCTCGTCGGCGAGGTCGGCGGCTTCGATGACCTGCTGGTCGGCCAGGCGGTGGCCAGGCCCGACGATGAGAACAAGTTCATCGTCGAACAGTTCGTCGAGTTGCAGATCGCCTTCGGGTCGTCCGGGGGCGATCACGATGTCGACGAGGCCGGCGCTCAATGCGGTGCCGGGTTCGTCGCCCACGATGACGAGTTCGAGATCAATGTTGGGGAGTTCGCTTCGCACCTGGCGAAGGAACGCGGGGAACCAGTGGTAGCAGTCGTAGCTGCCAACAGCGATGCGGATGGTGTCGATAGCGGGGGACTTGGAACGCAGCAGACTCGTTTCGAGCCTGGCGAGACTGCTCAGCGAGCGCGTGGCCGCCTGGTGCACTGCGAGGCCGTCGCGGGTGGGGGTCAAACGCCGGTTGTGGCCTCGATGAAACAGGCTCGTACCCAGTCTGCGTTCTGCTTCAGCCAACCGGTGACTCAACGCCGATTGTGTTGTCGAAAGGTGCACTGCGGCATCGGTCATCGTCTCGAAGTCGACAATGGCGACAATCGTTTCATAGTGGCGTAGGTCGAGCCGCAGCGGTTGCATCGTTGCACGTTACATGAATTGAATTCATGACTTGCCTGCTCGATGATTCGTTGGACAGATGACCCTCGAGTGTGGTGTCTGGAGTTACACAAGACGAACAGAGGAGCAGACCGTGTTGGCGGATGCAGAAGTTGGAACGTTGGACGACATCGTCGACATGGGCAGCTATCCGCTTGACCCGGGGCCGGCGATGGAACGTCTGGCGCTCGAGGTGCGGCATCGTCTTGGCGAAGATGGTGCGGTGACCCTGCCGGGTTTCCTACGGGCGGGGGCGCTCGAGAGCATCGCGACTGAATTAGAACAAGCTCGGCAGTACGTCACGATTCGCCGTCATCACGGCACGGTCTATGCGCGCACCCAGCTCGAAGCGCAGTTGGCTGCCGACGACCCACGGCGAGTTCGGCTCGAATGGACCGCTGGCCATGTGACCCGCGACATGATCCCTGCGCAGTCGCCTGCGCACCGCTTGTATGTGTCGCCGGTCTTCAAGCGCTTCATCGCGGAGTGTGTCGGGCACGAGCGGGTGTTCGAGTACGCCGACCCGCTTGCTGGGCTCGTGGCCACGGTGCTGCCGCCCGGCGGCCGGTATCCGTGGCACTACGACACGAATGAGTTCGTGGTGACGATCATGATTCGCAAACCATCGGCAGGCGGGCAATTCGTCTATAGCAAGAACCTGCGGCGTCCGGGCGACGAGAACCTTGATGGCCTGCGGGCGGTGCTCGAAGGCAGCGACACCGCCAATCTGCGGGTCACCGACGCTGACATTGGCGATCTGCAACTCTTCTGCGGCCGTTATTCGCTGCACCAGGTGACCGACGTCGCCGGCGACCACGACCGAATCGTGCTCGTGCTTTCCTACGCCGACCGTCCGGGTGTGATTGGCCCACTCGATCGCACCCGCAGTGTCTACGGCCGGGTGACCGAAGCCCATCTGATGGCCGCCGAGGCCTCGAGCGCCGGAGCCGACGGGCTGATTCTGTGACCGACCTCGAGACAGGCCGGTTGAGTCGGCTGCGGGACGCAATCGTGCAGAGCGGGTGTGACGCTGGGTTGTTTTATGACCCGATCAACATTCGGTACGCAACGGGCACATCGAACATGCAGGTCTACTCGTTGCACAACCCGTGCCGTTACGTGTTCGTGCCTGCCGACGGCGACGTTGTCCTGTTCGAGTTCAAGGGGTGCGAGCATCTGTCCGAAGGCCACGCGGGCGTCGACGAGGTACGCACGGCAGTGTCGTGGTACGACTTCATCACCGGCAGCCGATCTGCAGAGTTCGCCGAACGATGGGCAGACGAGATCTTGTCGCTGCTCGGCCCAGGACACCGCACCCTGGCGGTAGACCGGCTCGATCCGCTGGGGGCCGACGCGCTCGTTCGCCACGGCGTGCGGCTACATGACGGCCAGGCCGTCGCCAACAGGGCTCGGGTCATAAAGACCGATGCAGAGATCCAAGCGATACGCCGAGCAGTCGGCGCCTGTGACGATGCAATCGACCACATGCGGCAGGCGATGCGGCCGGGCATGACCGAGATGGCGTTGTGGTCGCACCTGCACCAGGCGAACATCGAAGCAGGCGGCGAATGGCTCGAGACCCGACTGCTGACCGCGGGGCACCGAACCAACCCGTGGTACCAAGAGTGTTCGGCAAACGTCATTGGCGACGGCGATCTTGTTGCATTCGATACCGACTTGATCGGTATCGGCGGCTACTCAGTCGACATTTCGCGCACCTGGCTAGCGGGCGACTGCGCGCCGACATCGAACCAGCAGCGACTTCACGCAGCCGCCCGCACGCAGCTGCTCGAGAACATCGAGCTCTTTACCCCCGGCGCTTCCTTCGCCGAGATCTCACACAACGCGCACCTGCCAGGCGAGGGCATTCACTCGGCGACCAACGCCGCAGTCGCCCATGGCATTGGCTTGTGCAATGAGTACCCACTGATCTTGAACAAGGACCTCTTCGCCGACGCAGGTTATGACGGAGAGGTCAAGGCGGGCATGGTGCTCTGTGTCGAGGCATTGGCTGCGCCGCCGGGAGGCGACGAGGGCGTCAAGCTCGAAGAACAACTGGTCGTTACGGCCAACGGGCCCGAGCTGCTGAGCCGGCAGCCATTGGGCCTGTGCTGAGGCTGAGAACCAACTCATTCGAAAGAAGTCTGATGCGTAGAGACGAATTGGGTCTGAACCCGGTATTCTTGCGGGTCGTTCGTAATCCAGGAGACGCCAATGGCAGTTCCAAAGAAGAAGACCTCCAAGGCGAAAACTCGTGCGCGCCGGGCTTCAAACTGGTCGCTCAAGGCCCCATCGCGCAGCCTGTGCCCGCAGTGTGGGCTGGTCAAGGTGCCACACCGCGTGTGCGGTCACTGTGGCCACTATGGCGGTCGCCAAGTCATCGACGTCGACTGACCAACGGTCCTAGATCATCATGCTTCCTATTGCGGTCGACGCCATGGGTGGCGACAATGCACCGGCCGCGATTGTTGCTGGCGCACAGCTAGCAGCAGATGCTGGCATCCCCATAGTCCTCGTGGGCCAACCCGAGGCCATTGGCGATACGTCGCTCGAGGTCATCGCCGCGTCCGAGGTCATTGCGATGGACGAGGACCCGACCAAGAGCGTGCGCACCAAAAAGGACTCGAGCCTGGTGCGCGCAGCCGAAGCGGTCCGCGATGGGCGCGCGTCGGGCATGATTTCGGCCGGCAACACCGGCGCTGCATTGGCTGCCGCCACGTTGCGGATGAAACGAATCAAGGGCGTTGGCCGTCCGGCGATCGCCGCCACGCTGCCCATGTTCAGCGGGGGCACGCCCAATATCTTGATCGACGCCGGCGCGAACGTCGACTGCACCCCCGAACTCCTTGCACTGTTCGCTCGTATGGGTGCGGTGTATTCTCGTGCCCGCTTCGGCATCGAGTCACCCCGGGTCGGATTGTTGTCCAACGGCGAAGAAGCCAGCAAGGGCTCACCGTTGACCAAGGCCGCATTCCCCCTGCTCAGCGAGACCGGGTGGCAGAAGGCGACCGGCGCCAACTTCATCGGCAATGTCGAAGGCCGAGACCTGCTCGGCAACGAAGTCGATGTGATCGTGTCCGACGGGTTCACTGGCAATGTGGCGCTCAAATCGCTCGAAGGCGCCGCCAAAGCAATCATTGAGGCGCTGCTCGGCGCCTTCGACTCGTCTGACGAAGCACGGCAAGGCGCACAGCTGTTGCTTCCGGCACTGGCCCCGCTCTATGAACGCGCCAACCCCGACTCGGTCGGCGGCGCCGCACTTGTCGGCGTCAACGGTGTCTGCATGATCAGCCATGGCTCGTCCTCGGCCACAGCGATTCTCAATGCCGCCAAAGCGGCACATGAACTGGCCCAGACCGACTTGGTCGGCAAGCTCGCCGCAGCCCTCGCCACCAACTGACCCCACCCCGCTGCGAATAGTGACGTCCCCTGGGGAGGTCACTATTCGTTCTCTGCTGTGCGGGCGGACAGTATCGCTGACGCCATAGCGACATCCGTCGAAGGCTGACATGCACGCCAAAACGACAAAACCCGGCACCAGCGGTGCCGGGTTCTGAATGATTTTGTGGTCGAGGTCAGTCGCGTGAGGCGAAGATCCGCAGGATGTACCAGAACATGATCATCACAGAACCGAACAGCTGCACGGCAGCAGCCACATAGGCGTTGGCCGGGAAGTTCCGGATGATGTTCTGGGTCTGGTACAAAATCGCGGCTCCGGAGAGCGCAACCATGGCAACCGAGAACCACACGCCCAGGTTCCAGCCGAAGAGGAGAGCGCCGACGATGAGGAGCATGGCGCCGCCGAAGCCCCACATGACCAATGGCCGCATGAACGACAGGTCTTTGCGGGTCGTGAACGCTATGAAGCTCAACAGTGCGAAGCCGATTGCTGTGACGATTGCGGCCGATGTAACAGTGCCGCTGCTCTCTTTTACGTTGTAGACGTAGAACAGGAACGGAGCGAACAGCACCGCATAGATGAAGGCGCTGCCGAAGAGCCCCGCATATTGGCGAGCTGGATTCTCGAGGTCAGAGACCGCTTGGCTCACGAACCACTGTCCGACCATAAACCCACCGAGCATGAGCAGCCAGCGGCCGCCACCCCCCGTGACATCGTAGATGCCCTCGGCAATGCCGGTCATGAAGAACAGCGCCTCGATGGCCACAAATGCGCCTACGGCGGCGAGAACATGTTGGTACACCCGTATGACGAACGCAGCCCGATCTTCCTCGGGCAGGTTGACGGCGGGGGTATAGGTTTGCAGGCTTTTCATGGTTGGTTGTTGCCTCCTGAGCGCATCTAACACACTACCTGGCGGTCGTATTTCATGAACGTCACCGGTTGATCAAACATTCACTCGACTATTTGACCGATCATTTGCCTTGGATAAACGGGCCGATGCGATCCTTGGGTCGGCCGATGATCGCCTTTTTGCCGTGCACGATGACGGGACGTTGCATCAACGCCTTTTGTTCGCTGAGCAAGGCAACGACGGCCTCGGGATTGCCGACATAATCGTCGGGATTGAGCTCGAGTTTCTTGAACTTGGAATCCTTGCGGACCAGGTCTTCGACAGGATCTTCGAGACCAGCAACGATCTTCTTCAATGTGGCTTCGTCAGGTGGCTCTTTCATGTACAGCACGACGTCGTGCTGTATTCCCAAATCCTCGGCGACCGCCAAGGCATTCTTCGATGATCCTCAATGAGGGTTGTGGTAAATGGTTACCTTTGCCATGATGTGTATGCCTTTCGAGGCTCGCTGAGGAGCTCGGTCATGAGCGGTTGCGAACACGGTGACGCCGTTCGGCAGGCGCCGAGTGTCACCGCATCCCTGTCTGACCGCCGAGCCTATAGGCCTGCCCTGTCACCGCCGACCATGCGGATTTTTCTAGAAAGTTCGCTATACTCTGGCGGCTCCGGTGTCCGTCGGATGTAGTTGGAGGAGGGGTGCTATGCCCGCCGAGACCCTAATGAATTCGAGCCCAATGGATCGTTCAGAAATTGTCACCCTGGTCCGCGAACGGCTTGCAGAGATCCTCGAGATCGAGCCGTCCGAGATCAACGAAGGCGACAGCTTCAGCGATGATCTCGAGGCCGACTCGCTGGCCTTGATCGAATTGGTCGAAGCAATCGAAGAGGAACTCAGCGAACGCACGGTTGGTTTCCGTATCGACGATGAAGATCTCGAAGATCTTCGCACGGTACGAGATGCCATCGACTACATCGATCGTAGAGCAAACAGCTGACTTCTGACGACGACTTCAGCCCCTTGCCGGCAGCGATCGGTTATCAATTCGCTGACCCCGAGCTGCTGAAACTGGCGTTGTCGCACCGGTCGTGGTGTGCAGAAAACGGGCATGTCGAGTCGAATGAACGACTTGAGTTTCTCGGCGACGCGGTACTTGGGTTGACAATCGCCGACAAGATCTTCGTGCACTATCCCGAGCTGCCCGAGGGACAGCTTGCCAAGCTCCGCGCCGGAGTCGTCAATTCTGTCACCCTCGCCGAAATCGCTCGCGAGATCACACTCGGCGAATCATTGCTGCTCGGTAAAGGTGAGCGGGCGACAGGTGGGGCCGACAAACAATCGATCCTTGCCGACGCACTCGAAGCAATCATCGGCGCCGTCTATCTCGATGGCGGCTTCGAAGCGGCACGAGCCTTGATTCTGCGCCTGTGGGACGCCCACGTCGCCGACGCTATGCGCGAGGGCCCCGGCGGCTTCGACCACAAGACGCGGTTGCAAGAACTGGCCGTCGCTGTCGTCGATCAAGCGCCGCGTTACGAAGTGACCACGACCGGCCCCGACCACGCCCGCATCTTCGATGCCCAAGTCCGCATCGGCGGCGACGTACTCGGCAACGGAACCGGAAGCTCCAAGAAAGAAGCGGAACAAGCGGCGGCTGGCCAGGCCGTAGAAGTATTGAAAGACGCAGCCACAGAGGCTGTCGAAGAAGAATCAGAGAAATGCGCATCTTGACCAGCGCGAGCCACGCCCTACCATCAAAAAGGCCCCAACAGTGATCTTCCTACCCGAAGCAGAAATTGTCCGGCGCGATCTCGATCGCGACCTCGTTGGCAAGAAGATCAAGGATGTCGACGTCACTCTCGCAAAGGTTGTCAAACGATCGGGCAACCAAGCAGCGATGGCCGAAGCCCTCGTCGGTGTGAAACTGACGTCGCTCGAACGCCTGGGCACCCATCTGGTCTTCGCCCTCGAGAACGACCAATTGCTGGTGTTGGCGTTGTCGCCGACCACCTCGGTTCGACGAAACGCCAACAAGGACAAGGTCGAAGACGACACCGTCTTCACCATCACCTTCACCCAGACAGGCCAGCTGCGCATCATCGACCCCAAGGGCGAGGTCGAAGTGTTCTTGGTCCCGGCCGACGAGCCCATCGAAGACACGGTGCCCGAGATCGCAAACATGGGCATGGACCCACTCGCCAAGCCAATGGCCTGGACCGACTTCGGACGCAAGATCCTGCAACAAGACGGCAAACTCAAGACCGTGCTGTGCGACGAGAGCATCATTGTTGGACTCGGCGACATCTACAGCGACGAGATCCTGTTCGAAGCCAGCCTGCGTTACGACCGCACCGGCAAGTCGCTGAACACCCAAGAAGTGCGCCGGTTCTTCCGGTCGGTGGTCACCGTGCTCAACGACGCGGTCAAATACCGCGGCACAACAATCGATGCGGCACCATTCGTCGACCCGGCCGGCAACGCAGGCAGTTTCCAAGACCATCTGCAGGTCTTCGGCAAACACGGCGACCTCAGCCCCCGGTCACGCCAGCCGCTCGTGCGCAACAAGTTCGCCGGACGCTGGACCTACTACTGCGACCAAAGCCAAGTCTGAGTAGCCTTTGTTTGTTTGTTTGCTTGCTTCGCGGCGCAGCGAGCCCAGATAACAACTCGCCGGGACTGCAGAGGATTTAGCTCGGGCAGCGTTTCGGCGAGGTACGAGCTGAAAGGCGGGCTACCCGTTGGCACGCAGCACTTTCCAGCTGGTTCCACCGACGTTCGTCCCTCCGGTCTGGGGCGCTCGTCCCTCCGCGCTGCCTTTTGCGTTTCTGCTCGCCCAACGGCGAGTTGTTTGCTGGGAGGGATGGCCGCTCCTGTGATGCAGGATGTTGCTAGAGTTGTCAGGTGGGGGAGAAGTCCCTTGTCGGGCCAAAGAAGTCGACCGCTTGCCGCGGACCTAGATTGCACACTCGTTAGGGTCATTCCGTTGTGTTCTTGAAGACTCTCTCCCTCAAAGGTTTCAAGTCGTTCGCGTCCTCGACGCGCCTCGATTTCGAACCTGGCGTGACCGTTGTTGTCGGCCCCAATGGCAGCGGCAAGTCCAATGTCGTCGATGCGCTCGCCTGGGTGCTGGGAGCCCAACGCCCGAGTGCGGTGCGTTCGCAGAAGATGGACGACGTCATCTTTGCCGGCACCACCAAGATGAAACCGCTCGGTCGAGCCGAGGTGTCGATCACGCTCGACAACACCGCCCGACTCATGCCGATCGAGTTCGAAGAAGTCACGATCACCCGCCGACTGTTTCGAACCGGCGACAGCGAATATGAAATCAACGGCGTGCCGTGTCGCCTTCTTGACATACAAGACCTGCTGAGCGACAGCGGTGTTGGTCGCCAACAACACGTCATCATCTCGCAGGGCCAGATCGACGCGGTGCTCAATGCCCGTCCTGAAGATCGCCGCTCGATCATCGAAGAAGCAGCAGGCGTCCTCAAGTACCGCCGTCGCAAAGAGAAGAGCGAACGTCGGCTCGAGTCGACCGAAGCCAATCTGACCCGCCTCCAGGACCTCCTCCGCGAG
>JBDNHG010000839.1:0-2987 GCA_041688925.1 Acidimicrobiales bacterium
CACGGGCACTCGAGCTATCGAGTGACGACGATGCGATCGTAGAGATCGCGAACAGTTTGTCGAACCTCTTGGCCTACACCCGCGCCGACCCACATTCTGCGATCGTCGTCCTGCAACGCGCCGCTAAGCGTCTGAGTTCACCTATGGCGCAATTGGCGATGTCGGTCGACACGGCGGTCATTGCGGGACTGCTTGGTCGCTTCCCTGAGGTGCTGGAAACGGGATATGACATTCTTCGGGTGAAAGGACTCGACGAGAACACTCGCGCCGTCACGCTTGGCAACATTTGCTATGCCCAGTCAATGCTGGTCGAGCTCGGCCGGTTCGATTCCGATTGGGCTGATGCAATCGCTCTAGCGAACACCCAACGCCTTGGCGATCGTCCAGCCGAATTCGACCTGCTGTGGGCGTTGAAGGGCGGAGTGATGATGGAGCGGGGGCAGTTTCGCACAGGGTTGTATGAGCTGGAAGAGCACCTCGCAGAGTGTCGGACCGAAGGCCGTTACCACGGTGTCACCGCACTGATTCGAGCGCACATGCTGATCGCCAAAGGTGATGGTGAGGCACGTGATGCTGTCGAGGAGTCCATTGGTCAACTTGGTGCCATGGACCCGTTCAACACCATGGTGCTCACCCGTGCCGCGGGGGCAATCGTCGCTGCGTTGGCAGGCGATAACGAAGGCGTAACCCGTCATCTCGATGGGCTTCGAGCCGATGATGTGGCCGATGATCCAAGGGCCATTGCATGGCTCGGCCGAGCCCGAGCCGCTCAAGCCGCTGCGGCCGGTGATCTCGAAGAGGCTGCATCGCTTGCTACAACTGCAGGAATCGAGGCCATAAAGCGCACCTTCTTGGGTTGGGGAGCGCTTGCGCTGCATGACGCTGTTCGTTACCGGTACCCATCCATGGTTGTCGACGAGTTGGCGCACTTTGACACCTGCGGCGCACCGTTCATGGAGCTACTTTCTCACCATGCTCGAGCGGCATCGCAGGGCGATGTTCACGACCTTCGATCGGTCGCCCGCCGGTTTTCCTCGATGGGGGCCGCGCTGCATGCCGGAGAAGCGTGGCTCGATGTGGCGCTGCAAGAGACCGACGAATCAAAACGCCAAGTCGCGGTGGTCACCGCTCAGTTCATCGCAGCTGACCTCACTCTGGACCAATGGTTCGTGTGGTCTGGCGTGGAACCGGTGTTGTCGCTGCGAGAAATCGAAGTTACGAGCGCGGCGGTGTCGGGCGCTTCGTCGAAAGACATCGCCGACCAGCTATTCGTGTCGGTTCGCACTGTCGACAATCACCTTGGCCGGATCTATCGTCGTCTCGAGCTGGCCGGTCGAGCCGAGCTGATCGAGACGTTCCGCCCGTCTCGATCAGCTTGACCAGCGTCGGCCACCCGACAGCCACCTGTGAGGGGCAGAGCGAGCCCGTAGTACGGCGCATGGGGGCTTCCTCTGCAGCGCAGGCTGTAGCTCCACAGATTGAGTAGTTCTCGCAACAGGTTGAGTAGCGAGGGTCGAGGCCCCCTCCATTAGGGTCACCTAGGAACGGGGTTCCTAGGTGGATGAAGCAATGAAGCGGACAAAGTCGGGTCGAGCGTTTGGACTGTTTTGCGTCACGATGGCGGTGACCATATTGGCGGCAGCAAGTCCAGCAGTTGCTCAGGACGATGCTGCACCAGACGATTCAGTCGTGGCGACGGCCATGGAGTTCGAGCCAGTGCCCCGAGATCAGGTTGTTGGCCCCTTCAAGGTTGACGATGGCAGTTACATCGGCACCGTCGCCTATTCGTACTCACTCACCATGGGACAAGGTGGTATTACGCTTTGGTTGCATCGAGATGGTTCAGGCCCCGCAACCTTTCAGGTCGTTGCCGAAGCCATGACCGGCCAATGGTCACTTGCTGACACCGGCGGACTGTCCATCCTTGAACATCCCGGGTTGGCCGAGGCCGACGCCGTGGGCCAGGCGTCGGGCACGTTGAGCGGCTCCTTTCCCTACACCTTTGCTGGCTCCTATGCCTCAGACGTAAAGGCAACGGTCGATGCCAGTGCGGTCGGTGGCCCAAATATCTCGGCAACCGATTCCGGCAGCGGCACCACCGAACTCAGTTTTGAGTTCACCGAGAGTGTGCAAGTTTGTGGTCAGATTCAGGCGAACTGGGACGAGAGCTTCCGAAGCCAGTTCGCTGAAATCGGCTGGGAGACCAGCGTAAAAACCCAGCTAGTTGCCTTCCCCGAGACAGGCGACGACGAGATCCAAGCCAGAATTGGTGCGCTGATTGAAACGGCAACGTTCGCGGCCAACCAACTCTCGGGCCCCGAACACGCCATTGAGTTCATGGTCGATGTGATCCTTGAGTCTGAGTCAATCATGTCAGCGATTGACAGCTACCCGCAGACCTGTCCGCTCGACAACGCGTTCCTTCGTATTGTGAACAACGTCTTGAGAGACATAACAAACACGTTGCTGGATCAGTGGCAGTCCGAAGACGCCGATGTAGGAATGATCGTTCTTCGTCGTCTCGTAGAGATCGACCTTCGGGCCGGTGTGCTCGGCAGCGGTGCTGTCGATCAACCTGCTGCCGAGTTTCTCAAGGAGAAAATTCTGCGCATCGTGCAAGAGCGTTTTGACGAACTCATCGAGACCACCAGTGACCACGGCGATCTGAAACAGGCGGTTTTGGTCGCCGAGATGTTGGGCCACCAACTCTCCGACGTGTCAAACGTCGACCTCTGTGTCGTCCTTGGCGGCTGCTGATGTCGAAGAACTGGATTGTTGCATTGATACTTTTCGCGGCCGCGTGCTCAGGGTCATCTGAGGTCTCCGCCTCGTCGGAACAGCCCGCCCCGGCGCCAAGCGAAACCGAAGCGATCGCTGAAACCAACGATGGGTCTACGACAGCCGCAGTTCCCGACATTGCCGACGAACCGCCGGCCGAAACAGACGACCTTGCGGAAACAGAAGTGATCTCTGAGACCAACGCCGAG
>JBDNHG010000840.1:0-2449 GCA_041688925.1 Acidimicrobiales bacterium
CAGCGGTCAGTCGAAGGCGTCGACCGAACACCTGACGATGCCGAACAACGCCACATCCTCGGCCGCCTGAACGCCGCCGAAGCACTCGAGAGTTTCCTCGACCGCAAGTACCCCGGCACCAAACGGTTCGGCCTCGAAGGCGGCGAGAGCGCCATACCGATCCTCGACGCCATAGTTGGTGACGCTGCTGACGCTGGCCTCGGTGAAGTCATCGTTGGCATGGCACACCGCGGCCGTCTCAACGTGCTCGTCAACATCGTCGGCAAGACCTACGAGCGCCTATTCCGCGAGTTCGAGGTTGGTGTCGAAGAGGGAGCTGTTCAAGGCAGCGGCGACGTCAAGTACCACCTCGGCATGCAAGATGTCTTCACGTCGCGCCACGGCAACACCATCCCTATCCGGCTGGCAGCCAACCCCTCACACCTCGAAGCCGTCAATCCAGTCGTCGAGGGCATCGCCCGCGCCAACAGCGATCTGTACCCGGTGAGCGAGCAGAGCGACGCCAATCCAATGCTGCCGCTGCTCATACATGGCGACGCAGCATTCGCGGGTCAAGGCGTCGTCAGCGAAACCTTGAGCATGTCGCAGATCGAGGGCTTCGCCGTCGGCGGCACCGTCCACCTCGTCATCAACAACCAGGTCGGATTCACGACCACCGCAAAGGCGCAACGATCGTCGACCTACCCGACCGACGTCGCCCGCATGGTGCAAGCACCGATCTTCCATGTCAACGGCGACGATCCCGAGGCGTGCGTGTGGGCGGCTCACCTGGCGTTCGAGTATCGCCAGCGGTTCAACAAGGACGTTGTAATCGACCTGTGGTGTTACCGCCGTCGCGGTCATAACGAGGGCGACGATCCGAGCTACACCCAGCCGCTCATGTACCGCGTAATCGACGCACTGCCGTCAGTACGCCACAAGTACCTCGAGCAGCTCGTCGATCGCGGCGACGTCGACGCAGAACAGGAAAAGGCCGCGCTCGAAGACTTCGATTCCCGGCTGCAAGCAGCCCTCGACGCCACCCGCGACGCAGCGCCTCCAAAAGACCTCAAAGCCGCGGCACCAGCCCCGGCCATTGGGGTACTTCCGCACGCCGCCACTGCGATCACTCGACGGCGAGTCGATGAGATCTACGCAGCACTCAAGCGCCTGCCCGAAGGTTTCACCCTGCACCCCAAACTCGCCCGCCAATTCGAACGCCGCGATGTGTTGTTCGAATCTGGCATGGTCGACTGGGCCATCGCCGAAGCCATGGCGCTCGGTTCGTTGTTGGCCGACGGAACCGCTGTCCGATTGACCGGGCAAGACAGCCGCCGAGGCACATTCTCTCATCGACACTCGACACTCGTCGACTACAACACCGGCGCCGAGTACCGGCCGCTCGACGATGTCCGCAAGGTCACCACCCAGTTCTCGGTCTTCGACTCGATGCTCAGCGAATATGCGGCGCTCGGATTCGAATACGGCTACTCGATCGCCAATCCCGAGGCTCTTGTCATGTGGGAAGCCCAGTTCGGCGACTTCGTCAACGGCGCTCAGATCGTGATCGACCAGTTCATCGTCAGCGGCGAAGACAAGTGGAAACAACATAGCGGCCTGGTGCTGCTACTGCCTCATGGGTTCGAGGGCCAAGGCCCCGAACACTCATCGGCTCGCCTCGGGCGGGTGCTGCTGGCCTGCGCCGAAGACAATATACAGGTCGCCAATTGCAGCACTTCTGCGCAGTACTTCCATCTGCTGCGCCGCCAGATGCATCGAACCGAGCGCAAACCGCTCTTCGTATTTGCGCCCAAGTCTTTGCTGCGGGCAAAGCCAGCACACTCGCATGTCGACGAGTTGACCAACGGCACGTTCGAAGAGCTACTCGATGATCCTTTTGTCGACGATGCACAAGCCGCTGCTGTCACCAAGGTCGTCTTCTGTACCGGCAAGATCAGTCACGAAATG
Organism: Acidimicrobiales bacterium; assembly: GCA_041688925.1. Lineage (GTDB taxonomy): Bacteria > Actinomycetota > Acidimicrobiia > Acidimicrobiales > UBA10347 > UBA10347. The sequence continues at coordinate 1,948 of JBDNHG010000840.1, forward strand.
ATCGAGGCCCGCGATGCTGCCGACGCGCCGATCGCAGTGCTACGAGCAGAGCAGTTGTATCCATGGCCGTCCGAGACGGTGGCCCAGACGCTGCGCCGCTACCCGAATGCCCACGACATCATCTGGCTGCAAGAAGAACCCGAGAACATGGGCGCCTGGAACTTCGTCAAGGGCCGACTCTACGAACGCCACGGCGACGACTACACGATCACACGCATGAGCCGGTACGAGTCAGGTTCACCAGCAACCGGCAGCTCCAGCATCCATGCCCAAGAACAAGCTGAACTACTGCAACGAGTCATTGACTTCGGGTAGTCCGCCTTTTTCGCTGGGGCGAAAAACGCTGTCCGAGCTCAAAAGTCCTCGGTCCCAGGGACTGGATACCACACCAGGAAGTCCGCCTTTTTCGCTGGGGCGAAAAACGCTGTCCGAGCTCAAAAGTCCTCGGTCCCAGGGACTGGATACCACACCAGGAAGTCCGCCTTTTTCGCTGGGGCGAAAA
>JBDNHG010000841.1:0-4802 GCA_041688925.1 Acidimicrobiales bacterium
ACTGTTCGTCACGACAGGCAACAGCTTTTCGATCGAGCTACTCCAACACATCGAAGAAGAAGACCCCGAGCTCGTGAACCGAATCTTCGACCGGCGCCGACGCCGGCTCGTCGACGGCACCAAAGACAAAGTCTCAGGCAAGTCGATCGACGAACAAGTCCGATTTCTGACCGAACTACTCGATGAACAAGGATATCTCGCCGACTCAGAGAAGATCGACGACAACCACTACCGGGTCAACCTCCACAGCTGTGCCATCTGGCCAGTTGCGAGCCGCTACCAGCAAGCCTGTACCACCGAACTCGAATACCTCCGTCACATGATCCCCGACGCTACCGTCGAGCGTGTCACGCACAAGACGGCCGGGGCCCATACCTGCGCCTACGAGATCTACATTCGATCCGCGGCCAATGCTGGCGAATGAGCACCGGGCTCACCAAGATGCCGCACGATCCCCTGCGATTCATCCACGTGTCACTGGCGTGAGCAGGGGAAAGGCCTTTTCGAACCGGACGGGCCCGCTGGTTTTGATCGCCTGGGGACCGGTTGGATGGGTCGCCGGGATCGACGTGGTGCCTGTGTCGGCGCAATCACAGCGATAGTCATCGACCTCAGGGGTTTTCCCGATCGATCAGCGGGCTGGCATCGTCCCGAGGCTCATGTGGGGTCGCTCCCGTCTCTCAAGAAATTCTGGCGCATCGCCTCCGACTCCGCGACGATGGACCACAACAACCGGGGGCATCGCCATGAACCGATCGACCGACACCGAGCCGACCGACACCGAGCCGACTCGAGAAGCACAGATCGTGCGAACCTTCCTCGAGCTCGCTGACACCCTCGACGCCGACTGCGACATCATCGACGCGCTCACCGGCCTCGCGGGCCGATGTGTCGAAATCCTCGACACATCGGCCGCAGGCATCCTGCTCGCTGACGGCGACGGCCGCCTTTGCGCAGTCGCCGCGTCCAGCGAACAGGTACACTTTCTCGAACTCTTCCAGCTCCAGAATGACCAAGGCCCCTGCATGGAAGCGTTCGCAACGGGCCAACCCGTGATCTACACCGAACTCGAGTCGGCGATCGAGCGTTGGCCACGATTCGCCCCCCACGCCAGCCGCGCCGGATACGACTCGGTCTACGCGATGCCGCTCCGCCTTCGCGGCGACATCATCGGCGCGCTCAACCTGTTCAGATCCGGGCCCGGACCGCTCGCCGACGGTGACATCGCCCTCGCTCAAGCACTCGCCGACCTCGCCAGCATCACGATCCTGCAGGCCCAAGCCGCCACCGAAGCACGACGGCGCGACGAACAACTCCAATACGCCCTTGACAGTCGAATCATCATCGAACAGGCCAAAGGCATGCTCGCCGAATACGCACAGATCGATATGCCCACCGCCTTCGACCACATCCGCACCCAGGCCCGCAACACCAACACCAAACTCACCGACCTCGCAACACAAATCGTCGAGCGCCAACTCGACCTCGACACACTCACCGCCAGCCCATCCCGCAAGCGCTGAAGACAAGTGTCGGCACTACCGGCGGCGACGCTGGTCACGAGCAAGCGGAAGCCGCGATAAACGGGGAGTGTCAGATGGGAGGTAGGTATAGCGGTGAGAGCAGTTTGCTCTCGTTGCGTTGCTCCGGACCCTGGCTGCGTGTTGAGACCCCGCCAGGAGGCTCGACCTTGTCCTGAGCTTGTGCGTTGCATCACTGGCGTTTATCGCCGTGACGGCTGCCCGTTACCTCTACCCGTTGGCCCCAACCTGGGCGAGTTTGGCTAGCCGGTGGCGCCGTTCGAAGACGGTCGCTGCATCGTTGAACCACTCGGCTGCCCACGGCGGTTTTGAACCTGACTCCGCTGCGACAGCTCGGCGATCGAAACCGTCAGCTAAAGGAAACACCGTGAACCAAGATCTGATCGAACGCGCTCAAACGCGACCTGATCTTTCTCCTGCCGAGTTCCTTGCCGACGTCGCAGTCGGCGTCGGCGTCGGCGCCGTTGGTCAAACCATCGGTGAGCACGCCTTGGAGAGTGCCGCAGACATCATCGTGATGGGATCGCGCGAACACTCGATCTGGGACCGGATCTTTGACCCATCGGCTGGTCGCTACGTGATCGACAATGCACCATGCCCGGTCCTGGTGGTCCGATAAATGTTCTTGTCGGCGTCGACGATTCGGCCGAGTCTCGGTACGCAGTCGAAGTTGCCTACCGCTTCTTCGGCAGTGACGCTAGCTACACGATCCTGGGCGGCGGCCATCGAACACCGCTCGTTGCAGCTTCCTACGCCAGCGGAACACTTGCGGCGGCATCGGATCTGCAAACCGCCGCCAAGAACGTGAGGTGTTTGACCGCGCCGAGGTGCACGGCGAGTGTTGGAAGTGTGCTGGCACGGACATGAGCTGGAGGTTCCGTCACGCGAGTTGTCATCCAAGTCCGCATCCACCACCCGTTCGTGCCATCTGTCCCTCACTCAGGCGGAGGGGTGGGCGGTAAGCCAGAGCAGAGCGGCGCCGAGCGCCGCGGCTGCGACAGAGGCCACTAGGACAGCGAGTTTGGCGTCTGCAACTAGGGTGGGATCCTCGAAGGCAAGTTCGGTGATGAACAGCGACACTGTGAACCCGATTCCGGCGACTACGCCAACTCCGACGATTTGTCGCATCTCGCAGTCGCTCGGCAGGTGTGCCAATCCCGAGCGCTGCGCCAACCATGTGGCTGCCACGATCCCCAGCGGCTTGCCTACGACGAGGCCCACAATGACACCGAGGCCCACTGGGTTGGTCACCGCATCGCCCAGCGTGGCGGGCGAGATCTCGATCCTGGCATTGGCGAATGCGAAGATGGGGAGGATCAGGAATGCCGACCACGGGTGAAGTAGGTGCTGGAGTCGCTCTGCGACGCCAAGCGACTCGCGAACTTCGAAGACTGACCGGTGGATCGTGTCGAGGCTGCTGTCCTCGCTCACGACTCCGTCGTGGGGCTCGGGGCGCAGGGCCGAGGTGGGTGTGAGCAGACCGAGGGCGACGCCGGCAATGGTGGCGTGGACGCCGGACTCGAGCATGGCCACCCAGACAGCGACTCCGAGCACGACGTAAAGGGGGATGTACCAGACGCGAAGTCGTCGGAGGCCATGAATCAGCGCGAGTAGCCCAATGGCGGCGCCGAGCCAGCCGAGGTGTAGACCGCCGGAATAAAAGACGGCGATCACCAAGATGGCGCCGATGTCGTCCACGATCGCCAACGTCAACAAGTAGAGACGAAGACTGGACGGGATACGCGGGCCCAGGAGCGCCAACACACCGAGCGCGAACGCGATGTCGGTAGCCATTGGAATCCCCCATCCGTCGACGGAGGGACCGCCGCGGGCGATCGCGAAGAAGAACAGCGCGGGCACGGCCATGCCTCCAATGGCGGCGACGACGGGCAGCAACGCCTGCTGCGGGTCTGCGAGTTCACCGTCTGCGAGCTCGCGCTTGATCTCGAGTCCGACGACAAAGAAGAACAACGCCATCAAGCCATCGTTGATCCACCCGTGTAGCGACTCGGTGAGGTGGAGCTGACCGATCTCGAACAACGTCAGTTCGCGGGCAAAGAATCCCTCCACCGCCTCGGCGGCTGGTGAGTTTGCCACCACGAGCGCTACCACGGTGGCCGCCAGCAAGACGCCGCCGGCGGCGATCTCTAGCTGGAGGAAGTCGCGTAGGGGCCCGCTGACCACCCGAGGCACTGGGCGGTCGCTCCTCATCCAAGGGGTTCGGTTTTGCGGCGGTGGCAAGGCGTCGGTCATTGGTCGTGGATGCCGGGTCCGATCTCGAGAACCGCTTTGCTTTGGCCCGCCGTCTTTTCGCTGGGGGCGAAAGTGATTGTGCTGGTTTCGTCGATACCGCAAATCGGGAGCCATCCGGGTGTCTGTTTCCCGGGTTTGCGCCGGATGCGCAGTGCCCGCAGAAGGACCCGGGAAATCGTCAGTCGCATGCGAGCAGCGTAGGTGCTCGACCGGCCCCCCGACCCCCCGCACCGTCGTTATCACGCTCAGCCCCGCCTGAGAGCAGACCCGCCTGAGAGCAGACGCCGGATAGGAACAATCCGCCACGAACTCCTCGCCCGAAATGCGGACTGACCAGGCACGACGCAGTGTTCGACCCCACAGGGCCACATGATTCAAGCCGTCGCGACCAGGTCTCATCGCCAGACGTTGAGTACCATCCGATCGTGTCCAGAATTCAACGCGTCCTCGATCTCGAACCGGTCGCCGATCTCGCCGACCACCTCTCCCGATGTGGCGGTGATGCTCTGGCAGTGGCGGCGTCGACAGATCCGATCGACCTGATTGGTGCAGTGACCGACGCCGGTCTGCGAGGCCGTGGCGGTGCCGGATTCCCCACTGGAGTGAAGTGGCAGACCGTCGCCGACAACCGATCAGTACGTGAGCCGACCGCCGTGGTCGTCAACGCTGCGGAAGGCGAGCCGGGCACGTTCAAGGATCGTGCGATCCTGCGTGCTAATCCGTATCGGGTGCTCGAGGGTGCCCTGATCGCCGCTCGCGCCGTCGGCGCGCCCGAAGTAGTAGTCGCCCTCAAAGCGACGTTCGAGCAGGAGATTGTGCGGGTACAACACGCCATCGACGAACTGTCCGCCGCCGGGCTCGACGACGGATCGATGCGTATCGCGGTCGGTCCGGCTTCCTACCTGTTCGGTGAGGAGTCGGCCATGCTCGAAGTCGTCGAGGGCCGCCAACCGTTTCCTCGTGTGACGCCGCCATACCGACGAGGCCTCGACGAAGGCGAGAGCGGTG
>JBDNHG010000842.1:0-9746 GCA_041688925.1 Acidimicrobiales bacterium
AGACGACACCGCTAGCGATGCCGATGCCCTGCGCGCTGAACGTGCCAACCTGAGTCGCCGCATCGTCAGCCGATCCACCAACAAGCGCAGCATTGGTCACCGACGTGCACTCGTTTCCGAAAAGGAACGCCGCTAATTCGTCGGCATCGTTGGTGCCGTTGATAGAGATCGAAGTTTGCGCTTCGGCGAGCGGAGCCGCGACAAAGACACCTGAGGTGATCAGGGCGACGACAACGAAACCCATGAGCAGGTTCCGTCGTCGGCGTGACAAGACTCGGCGCATTTCTCCATTTTGCCAGAGGTGAGACACGCCAGTGCATTGGCGCGCTACTACCTTCTTACTGTCGGCCAAAGCCTAGACAGCGAAACCATTGTCGGCAGGTTTTCCCCAACCGGGCCGGTGTACCTACATTGGTTTGATTGCGATAACCGCCTCCGCTCGCCACCTGTGCAACGATGCATGTCGCCCGACTACACGCTTCCAAGGAGCGACATGGCCACTTTTGATGCGACTCGTCTCGACCGAATCGGTGCCGTTGGTCGTAGATACGTCGACCAGTCGCTGATTCCCTGTTCGGTTGTCCAGGTCGCCGACGAAAGCGGCCCTGTCTACACCGACGCCTATGGCTGGGCCGACGTCGAGGATCAAACGCCGATCTCGATCGACAGCATCTTCCGCATCTATTCGATGACCAAGCCGATCACCTCGATCGTGCTCATGCAACTGTACGAAGAGGGCAAGTTGCTGCTCGAGGATCCGATCGAGAAGTTCCTCCCCGAATTCGCTAACCCCCAGGTCATGGTCGGCGGCAGCGATGTCGCTCCCGTGACCAGGCCAGCGGCCCGATCGGTGAACATCCGCGACATTCTCACGCACTGCTCCGGCTTCACCTATGGGTTTTTTCGCCAGACCCCGCTCGATGCGCGGTACCGAGCAAACAATCTGGGTGACTTCACGAAACCCGACTACTCGCTCAGCGAAGGAATGAAACTGCTGGCCGATCAGCCGTTGCTGTTCGAACCTGGCACATCCTGGAACTACTCGATGTCGACCGATGTGTGCGGTGCCGTCATCGAAGCCATCACGGGTCAGACGTTGGCCCAAGCGTTCGCCGAACGAGTCTTTGACCCGCTGTCGATGCTCAACACCGGCTTCAGCGTTCCGGCATCCGAGGCATCTCGATTCACCTCGCTTTATGCACCAATTCCGCCTGGCCCGATGACTCGCATCGACAAGGCAGACTCCAGCAATTACCTCGAACCTCCGGCATTCCTGTCGGGTGGCGGCGGTCTCGTCTCGACGATCGGCGATTATCAAAAGTTTGCGTCGATGCTGTTGGCCGGAGGCGTGGGCGACGGCAACCGCTTGATAGGTCGACGAACGCTCGAATACATGGCCACCAACCATCTTCCCGGCGGCAAACTGCTGAACGAGCTCGGCCAGTCGCTGTTCGCCGAGGTCGCCATGGACGGCATGGGCTTCGGACTCGGCTTCTCGGTCGTCGAGGATCCCGCCGCCAATGGCAGCTTGTGCTCAATGGGCGAGTTCGCCTGGGGAGGTGCGGCGAGCACCGCATTCTGGATCGATCCAGTCGAGGGCCTGACGACCATCTTCATGACCCAGCTTCTGCCGTCGAGCACCTATCCGCTGCGTCGTGACCTGCGGGCCGCCGTCTATCAGGCGTTGACCTAAACCAGAGGTCGAGGTTCATGCCTCGGCGTTTTGATGCAAGATCGCATGGGTTGCCTCGATCGATGCATACCCCAGCCCGTCATCGTTGACATCGACGACGGTTGCCGTGCCATCGACGATGAGGTTGAAGTCGTCGACCGATGCCGGCGGCCACAGCAGCGCAACCAATGAGTGCGCTTCGATGTTGCGGATAGTCTTGCGTCCGGCCTTAGCCCGAAGCGTGATGCCATCGATCTCGAAGAGAACTTGGGTGGTATGTGGTCGACCGTCCGGCCCGGTGGTGACCAGATATCCGGCGCCACGGCCTGATACGTGTTCGGCAAGGTCGGCCAGTTCGACTTTGATGCTCATGTCGCGATCCTAAACGTCAGATCGGCGGCTCGGGGCGTTCGCCTGGGCGAGCAGCGATCGTTGGAGGTTCGGGCGGGTGATCCGCTAGTCGCCAGGCCAAATAGTCATGGAAGTCGCCGAGTGCGCGCTCGATATCGAGCAGCGGCCCCGGACGCCACCGGGTCGACACGTTCTGCTGCAACTGCTCACAGATCGCACGATCTTCGTCGATGAAGCCAGCGTCCCAGCCCGGCAGACTCACCACTGTTCCGGCCGCGCTGGTGTTCTCACCTGCTACACCGACCGTCACCGCGGTCGCTCCCACAGAGACCGGTCGGAATGCCTGCCACAACATCGAGTCGGGATACACCACCGCGACAAACGAGGGCGGCAACGAGATCACCAGATGGTCAGCCCGCTCGACCGACTCGCCACCGGTCACCGTCGCGTTGGCCGACCCGGCGAGGTAATACGAAGCGTCGGTCGGGCTGAACGGCTCGATGGTTTCAGAGTGCACCCGGAAGTGGCTGTAGCTATCGAGCGAATTGCCGTAGACAAGCTTCCAATTGGCCTGCCACACCTCGCTGGCCGTGCCGGCTACGTCATGGTGCAGCCGATCGAGCCCCAGCGGCCTGACGTATGGCTCGATCGTGGCGACTCGATCGGCGAGTGGTTCGACATCGGGGTTGAGGCTGACAAAGACCAGCCCATGCCATGTCTCGACCCGAAACGACTCGAGCGGGTACGCAGACTTGACGACCTCGCCCGGTTGCGCATACGGCACGCTGAGCAGCTCGCCGTCGATGTCATAGGTCCAGGCGTGGTACGGGCAAGAGAACCGAGAGGCCGAACCAGCGCAGTCGACCAAACGGGCTCCACGATGTGAGCAGACGTTAGCCAGGGCGCGCAACTGATAGTCGTCGCCACGCACGACGATGACCGGCTGCCGCCCGATCATCACCGGAACGAATTGCCCCGGGTCGGCGACCGCATCAACCGTGGTGGCAAACACCCAGTCGCGATGCCATATCTCAGCAATCTCGATCTCGAATACGGCTTCGTCGCCAAAGAGATCGATCGGCAATGCGCTCGCGCGCTCAATTCGGCTGGGCACAACGCCTCGTTTCGTCAGACCGCGACTTGGCTACCACTCATTCCAGTGAATGAAGCTCTCGACCGGCTGGCGCTTCGCCAGCTTGAAGTCGGTGCCCACCGTGTAGGCCACAGGGAAAAGCCCGGCCTGGGTCCAGTTGTTGAAATCGATACCGAGCAACTCGGCGACCTCGCGTTCGCGAGGCAGGTGCAGCGTGGTCCATGCCGAACCCATACCCTTGGTTCGCAACGCCATCATGAGGCTCCAGACCGCGGGCAGGATCGAACCCCATGCCGACGCCTGAGCGAAACTGTCGGCACCTTCGAGCCGACCCGCATGCAGCGGTATGACCAGTGCGGGAACCTCGTGCATCACCTCGGCCAGATGGTTCGCCGAGTCAGAGATACGCACAGCCTGCGCGTCAGTTGCAGGGAGTTTCGACTTCTGCTCGCGATACGGCCAGTAGATGTCGCGATAGTGGTCGGCGATGACCTTCTTCTTTTCGGGATCATCGACGATCATCCATGACCAGCCCTGAGCGTTCGAACCCGTCGGGGCCTGCAACGCCATCTCGATGCACTCGGTAATCGTCTCACGCGAGACTGGGCGTTCGAGGTCGAGACGTTTGCGCACCGACCGCGTGGTTGTCAGTACTTCCTCTGCGGTCAGTCCAATGCTCTCGCTCATGATGGGGCTCTTTCTGGTCGGCTGTCGCGGTCGGCCGCCACACTAGAGCTTCGTGTCAGAAGTAGCGGCGACCGGACACACGCCGGTCCGCTCACAAGCGCTTCCGCGAAAGTTCGTAGCCGCCAACACACTCAGCGCACAGTCCGTCATTCGCCGTCAGGCGATCGGGCGATCGGGCGAATGCGATCATGTTGAGTCTCGGGCTTCCCATCGCCAGAACCCGAGGTTCTCGTAGAGCCGATCAGGTTCGTCACCTCGGCGATTATTACCGCCCGACGCCTGGCGCACACGGATCGGAAACCGTCCAGCGGCCAGCAGTCTCGAACGTCCCGCTCAGGATCCTGCCGGGGCTGTGACCGCCAGGATCCCGGTCACGCTGTGCTTACCTGCGAGAAGACCGAGCCGTTCCTCGTTGTAGCCGACACCTCAGCTGGTTCGGATGGCCAGTTCGTGGTCGAGTAGCCAGCGTTTGGTGTCGAGTCCCCCGGCGAAGCCCGTGAGCTTGCCGTCGGCGCCAACAACACGGTGGCACGGCAGCACGATCGACAATGGGTTGCGGCCGTTGGCCGATCCAATCGCCCGGATCGCTCGTGGGCGGCCGATGGCGACGGCCTGCTTGCCATACGTCGACGTCTCACCATACGGGATCTCGGTCAACGCATTCCACGCCTGTTGCTGAAACTCGGTGCCGCACAATTCGAGGGGAAGCTCGAACGTTCGGCGGGTTCCTGCGAAGTACTCGGCCAGCTGCTGTGCCGCCATGTCGAGCACGGCATTGCTGCCATTGGTTGGGTCGCTCGAGAACGTGACCCGTCCGTCTCGTTCGGTTGGCCAGAGCACCGCCACGAGTGCAGCGTCGGTGGCGACCAGTCGCAAATCACCGACGGGGCTCTCGACTGTCTTGCGATAAAGGGGTTCGGATGAAATGGTCATGAGGCGCCTTTCAGAGCAGCCGAAGCCGCCCAGAGATGATGGGTGAGATAGCTACGCCAGGGGCTGGCGGCTTCGATCAATTCAGTGGTGAGCCCGAGCGAGTGTGCCGACCGGTCGGCGACCAGATCGCCGGCGAGGAAGATGTCGGGGTGACCCAGCACTCGCATGGCGACATAGTTTGCGGTCCATGGCCCGATGCCCTTGACACGCACGAGTTCGTCGCTGATCTCGTCACGGTCGGCGCCCGGCGTGAGCTCGTTGGTTCGTCCGTCAAAGAGTTCGCCAACAGCATGGATTGTGTCGATCGTCCTGCCCGTCAGACCAATGCCGTCGATGTCGAGATCCTTGACCTGCGCTGGCCCGGGAAATGGTTGTAGACGGTCGCTCGACGCAGGTACCCGTTCGGCGATGCGGCCGGCGAGTGTGCGGGCCGCCGACACGCTGCGCTGTTGGCCCAATATCGCGAACACCAGCGTTGCGAAGCCGTCGCACGATCCGGGCGATCGCAATCCCGGCAACGCTTTGACCCACGGCGCTATCGGGTCGATGTTCGCCAGTACCTCGTCGATGTGCGCCGGGTCGGCGTCGAGATCGAGCATGCGACGACATTGGGACACCGCAATTGCAAGGTCGGCGATGTCGTCGAGTTCGAGGTCACACTGCACCCACTTCTCTTCGATCTTCAGCGTCGCGAGGCCGCCGCCGTGGGGAAGCCGGAGCGCCGTGATGAGCGTGCCGTCAACTACTTCTGCGACCCCTTCGACGGTGCGACGTGCCGCCCAGTCGAGGTAGTACGCACTCGCGAATGGGGCTCGGAACGGAAGCCGAATGCTGAGGCTTCCATGGTCGGTGGTTGCAAGGTTTCGTTTGGCTCGCAGCTCTGTCGGGCTCGAATCGAATACCGCTCGGACGGTGTCGTTGAACTGTCGAAGACTCGAGAATCCAGCGGCGAACGCGACATCGGTGAACCGCATGCTGGTCGTTTCGATCAGTGTTCGAGCGGTCTGAGCCCGCTGCGCTCGGGCGATGGCCAGCGGAGGGGCGCCGACCGCTTCGATCATCATGCGCCGCAGATGCCGTTCGGTCACCGCAAGGTCTCGGGCCAACTCGTGCACCGAATGGCTGTCGAGGTACCCCTGGTTGATCAGCCGCATCGAGCGTCCGACAAGATCTTCACGCACATTCCACTCGGGTGAACCGGGCGTGGCATCGGGGCGACAGCGTTTACAGGCTCGCAATCCAGCACGTTGCGCGGCCGCGGTAGTCGCAAAGAAGTCGACGTTCTTTCGCAGCGGATGAATCGGGGTCGGGCAACTCGGCCGGCAGTAGATACCGGTGGTACGCACGCCGACGATGAAGACTCCGTCGAAACGAGGGTCTCGGCTCTTCAGCGCCAGGTAGCGCTGGTCGTCGTCGAGATCGGTGAGTGCCATATATCCATCTTGCCGTAACCCGCACCCCACTACTAGCGGGTTTCGGACATTCGCATCTTCGCTTCGGCACGCCGACTAGAACAGAGGTCGATGCCTGACCCCAACCCCGCAACAGAATCAGTCCTCGAAGCAAACCAGCACTTCTACGACACCATCGAGAGCCGCGATCTTGCGGCCATGCAAGCGCTGTGGGAACACTCTGAACGAGTAACCTGCGTGCACCCCGGGTGGACCATCCTGCGCGGGTGGCCAGCCATTGGCGACTCGTGGCAACGGATTCTCGACGGGCCGGGTCACAACCAGTTCATCTTGACCAATGTGTCGGTGTCGATCGTCGGCGAGATGGCATGGGTTGTGCTCGACGAGAACCTGATGACCGGTGGCACCACAACAACCGTGGCGACGACCAATCTCTTTGTCCGCACAAGCGACAAATGGTTGATGGTTGTCCACCACGGAGCCCCGGTGCTCTCTGGCTGAAGCACCCGCTGGCAGCGCCCACCACGTACCGTTACCTCGTGAGCACTTCGCGAAAACCGTCAGCCGTCACTGTCGAAGAATGCAATCAATACCTCGACGAGGTTGCGTTCCTTGAACGGGTTCCTGTCATCGAAGACGTGGCCCAAGACTGGCTACGGGCTCGCCTGTCGATTGACGGCATGAAGACCCGCCCCGGCGGCTACATCCCTGGTCCGGTCATGATGGGCATGGTCGATTTGATGGCCTGGTTCCTCGTATTCACCCGCAACGGCTTTACGCCAATGGCATTGACGTGGGACCTAAAGATCAACTTCCTGCGGCCGGCGTATGGCGCTGACCTGATGGTCGAAGCCACGCAGACGAAGTTCGGCAAACTGTGCCACGCCACCGTCGATCTCTACATGGATGGCGACCCCGATCGTCTCGTCGCCCACGCCACAACGACCTACGTGCTACCCGCGGCGTAGCCCGTCTCTGCTCCGCCACCCGTCGCCGCGCTCCGGCGAGGAACTGGCTTCGCCAGCGACTTTGCTGATTCCGATCGAGCAGCACCGCTCTGACCCTCAAAGAACAACCAGGGGACATCACTATTGGTGGCGATGCAGGGCGCTCAGGTCAGATTGGCGAACGCGGCACTGACCTCGGCGTTGATGTGGGCCACCTGTGTGGTCGGCGCGAACCGAGGCGGATTGTCGTCGGTGACGAACTCGGGTAACGGAGCAATGACCGCGTCGGCGTCGAATGCGTTGAACAAGATCAGACTGAGTCGCTCCCATTCGTTGTCGACCACCCGGTGCCGAGTTGCCCGCAATGTTCCATTGGTCAGGCGTTCGAGCATGTCGCCAACGATGACAATGAAACGGTCTTGCACTACGGGCGGTTCGATCCACTGATCGTTTCTTGCGAGCAGTCGCAGCCCCGGCGCAGTCTGCGCCATCAGTGTGAACGCCTCATAGTCGGTGTGCGCGCTGATGCCAACGATGTGGTCGGCAGTCTGGCCCTCGTTCGGTGGATATCGCAGCAAGCGCATCATCGACGAGCTGCGTTCACTCTCATAGGCGGCGAACGTTTCGGGGGCGAGGTCATACATTTCGGCGAACGCCACGAACAGCTCTCGAGCCGCAACTAGCGCCGCTAGATACCACCCATAGACGACATCTTGAAACCCCGGCAGATCTGTCGGCCAAAGGTTCGCCCCCAGCCCGCCGTACTCGCGGTTCGACTCATCGGGAAGTTTCATCGCCAGGTCAAACGATTCGCAGCGGGCGACGGTGCCGACCTCGTATGCGGGTTCGGCACCGAGCGGAATCCAGCCTCGCCGCGACCCCGGACCCGCGTAGAATGCCGTGCGCTTGTGGTCATCAGGAAGTGCGTGAAAGCGACGGGCCTCGTCGAATACCGCGTCGACCGACGCTTGTGACGGTCCAAAATTCGCAGCGTAGAAATAGCCAACGTCCTCGAATGCGCTTCGCATCTCGGCCAGAGTGGCAGCGCGTTGCGCGGCCCTGCCCCGCAGGCCAGAAAGATCGATGTCGGGGTGTTGCGTCATTTCATCGACGGAGCGCTCGTTCATTGCATGGTCCAGCCACCGTCGACCGTTACTGTTTGGCCGGTCAGGTACGACGATGCGTCGCTTGCCAGTAACAGCAGCGCTCCGTCGAGTTCCCCGAGCTCACCCGTGCGGCGCATCGGTGTTCGTTTGGTGATGAAGCCCAACCCGCTGCTGCCCTCCTCCATCATTGGATCGGTGAGCTCGGTCGGGAAATAGCCGGGCGCGATGCAATTCACCCGGATGTCATGGCGTGCCCATTGCGCTGCAAGTTCACGGGTCAGGCCAACCAGGCCAGACTTGCTCGCGACGTATGCCGCCTGATTGTTGGGCGCCGACGACACAAAACTGTGCACCGATGCAATGTTGATGATCGAACCACCGGTCTTCTGCTTGATCATCGCGGCCGCAGCCGTGCGGGCCAACAAGAAACACGAATTCAGGTTGATGTCGATCACGCTTGCGAATTCGGTCGCTGTTTCTTCTTCGGCTTTGATTGGCGCATCACTCTTGCCAGCGTTGTTGATGACAATGTCGAGCCGACCAAATGTCTCGAATGCGGCAGCGACCAACGCATCGAGATCGGCCTCGACGGTCACGTCACAACGCATGGCCATGACGCCGGGCGTGTTCGACGCAAGATTCTCGAGTCGATCGAGGCGACGTGCGGCCGCGATGACGTTCGCTCCACCCGCCGCCAGCGTGCCGACCATGTTCTCGCCGATGCCGCTCGATGCGCCGGTCACGATCGCAACGCGATCACGGATGTCGAAAATTTCTGAAGCTGTTCGGGTCACGCCGCGATTCTATGCACGCAGGCCACGGGCGGTCTGACTCGAGCTGGTGCAGCGTTGCCCCACATGCCAGAACAGGGGCGCAGCCGCTGCCTCAGCTGTTCTGCGTCCACCACGCATCGAGACGGGCTTCGGTGGCCGCAATGTCGAGATCGGGTTCAGACCGTTTCAGTTCGAGCAGGAACTTGAGCGCCTTGCCGACCATAGGCCCGGGGCCGACTTCGAAACGGTCCATGACCGCCTGTCCGTCGATCAGCGGACGTTCTGCCTTGCGCCGATCGGCGGCCGCCAGGGCAAGAATGCGCACTTCGAGCGCATCGACATGGTGGTGCAATTCGAGGCGTTTGCGCTGGTTGCGGGTGGTGCAATCGCTGCGCACGAGCTCGTTGAGCAAGCCAAGAAGATGCCCCGCGTCGCGTGCGTATCGGCGCACAGCAGAGTCGCTCCAACCAGCGGCATACCCCTTGAACCGGCCCGACAGTCGCACCAGTTCGGCCACGTCGCGCACTACATCGTCTGGATATTCGAGGTGGCGCAGCCGCTTCTTTGCCATCTTTGCACCAACGGCTTCGTGATGGCGGAAGGTCACACCTTCGTCGTCGATCTTGCGGGTGAGTGGCTTGCCGATGTCGTGAAACAGCGCCGCCAGCCGCAAAACCAGGTCGGCTCGTGTCTTTGCCGTGACCGCAATGGTGTGTGCGAGCACGTCCTTGTGTTTGTGAATGGGGTCTTGTTCGAGGGCCAATGCGGGCAG
>JBDNHG010000843.1:0-2039 GCA_041688925.1 Acidimicrobiales bacterium
AAGAGGGCTGGCCCGTCATCGTGTTCTTCGACGAGATGGAATCACTGTTCCGCACCCGCGGCACCGGCATCTCCAGCGACGTCGAAAGCACCATCGTGCCGCAGCTGCTCGCTGAGATCGACGGTGTCGAGGCGCTCAACAACGTGATCGTGATCGGCGCCTCGAACCGCGAAGATCTGATCGACCCTGCGATCCTTCGACCAGGCCGACTCGATGTCAAGATCAAGATCGAACGTCCCAATATTGACGCGGCGCATGCGATCTTCTCTCGGTATCTGACCAGCGCCCTTCCAATCGCAGCCGAAATCGTCGAATCGTTGGGCGGTGGTGACCCCGACAAGGCCGTCAAGGCCATGATCGAGCAAGCATCCGAAGAGATGTATCGCGAAGATCCTCGCAACGAGTTCCTCGAGATCACCTACCAGAACGGTGACAAAGAGGTCACCTACTTCAAAGACTTCTCGTCGGGCGCGATGATCGAGAACATCGTCAGGCGAGCCAAGAAGCTTGCAATCAAGCGGTTGATCGAAACCGGCGTTCGGGGTCTGCGGCCCGAAGATCTCATCGAGTCGGTATTCCAAGAGTTCAAAGAGCACGAAGACCTGCCCAACACCACCAATCCCGACGATTGGGCACGAATCAGCGGGCGCAAGGGCGAACGCATCGTCTTTGTGCGTACCCTCATCGACCGCGATGACGACAACGTGGGCGGCAAGTCGATCGACGGTGTCGCCACCGGGCAATACCTCTAACAGACCTCTAACGGCACCGGTTGCGACCGACGCTCGGCAATACACAGATGCGGTGGCCCAATGGCACGCCGAACTACTAAGGAGTAGTGATGGCTAGCACCAAGGTCGTCGGTCTCGAGACCGAATACGGCATTGTTCATCGCGGCGTCGACGACCCCAACCCAATCACGGCATCGTCGCTGCTCATCAACGCCTATCTGGCTCGATGCGAGGCGACCGGCCGACGCCCTGCAACCCAGCGAGTTTCGTGGGATTTCGAGGATGAAAGCCCGTCCATCGACGCTCGCGGCTTTACTCCAGTGGGGGCCCGACCACCCGAGATCGAGACCCACCTCGTCAACGCAGTGCTGACGAACGGCGCTCGGTACTACGTCGACCACGCACACCCTGAGATGTCGACACCCGAGTGCCTCGATGCCCGCACGGTGGTTCGGTATGACCGCGCGGGAGAGCTCGTCGTCATCGAGTCGATGGCAGCGGCCAAAGAGCTGCTCGGCGGCGGACAAGAACTCATTGCCTACAAGAACAACAGCGACGGCAAGGGCAACAGTTACGGCACCCACGAGAATTATCTCATGGACCGCAACACGCCGTTCTCGCACATCGTTGCCAATGCGACGGTGCACTTCGTGACCCGCCAGATCTTCATCGGCGCCGGCAAAGTCGGTTGCGAGATTCCTGGCACCGGCTCTGAAACCGTGCCGTACCAGTTGACGCAGCGAGCCGATTTCTTCGAAGAAGAGGTCGGTCTCGAGACCACACTCAAACGCCCGATCATCAATACCCGCGACGAGCCCCACGCCGACGCACAGAAGTACCGGCGGCTCCATGTCATCGTGGGTGACGCGAACATGAGCGAGTTCGCAACGTGGCTCAAAGTTGGGTCGACAATGATCGTCCTGGCGATGATCGAGGATGGCGAATTCGAGCCCGAACTCGCATTCCGAGCCCCCGTTCAGGCGCTACGCAACGTCAGCTATGACCTGACTCTGTCGAACCCGATCCGTTTGGCCGACGGCACCTCGGCCACAGCAATCGAGATCCAAGCATCGATCATCGAAGCGGCCGAGCGCTATATCGACCGTTACGGCACCGCAGGCGCGGGCGGCGACGACGCCATTGCCGTGCTTGCAGCATGGCGAGAAACGGTCGAAACGCTCGAGCGCGATCCCATGGAGCTTGCTGACCGCATCGACTGGGTGGCCAAAAAGCAGTTGCTCGACGCCTACCGCGAACGCGACGGACTGTCATGGGACGACGCACGTCTGCGTGCGCTCGATCTGCAAT
>JBDNHG010000844.1:0-1955 GCA_041688925.1 Acidimicrobiales bacterium
GTCGTGTTTCGGAACCTCGGGTATCTCGATCTTTGGAACGATCATCGTGGGCTTCGCCTGCGATGCAGGAACACCGACGTATGCGGTCAACCGTTCGCTGTGGCGGGCCGCATACCCGCTGAGATAGACGAGGTCGTATCCCGTGCTCAGAATCAGTGCATCTGCGCCGTCGGCAAGTATCCGTGAAGAAATCGCCGACCAGCGGCTTTCGAAGTTGTTCGAAGCGGTCATACATTTACGGTATCGCCATCACCTCGACAGGCTCTTCGTCCAATACACCGTTATCACGTCTGGCCTCACGCTTTCCTCTCGTGAACAATCATCCCGATGTCGCCGGCGTCCTCCGCGACCCCGAACTCTTACCTTTGGCCGGTCGTCTACTGGCTGACCCGTTCCGTGACCAGGGGATCACCGCGGTCCTTGCGCCCGAAGCACGGGGGCCGATCTTCGGCGCCCTTGTTGCTGTCGAACTCGGCGTCGGCCTGGTGCTCGTGCGCAAGGACGAGCGAAATCACCCTGGTGCTGACATCCCGGTCGAGTCAGCGCCAACGTGGCGCGGCACAAGCGAAATCTTCATCGGCCGCTCTTTTGATCTCGGCGCCAAGGATCGTGTGCTCATGGTCGACGACTGGATCACGACCGGCAACACGCTGCGAGCCGCTCGCAACATCTTGCGGGTTCTCGGAGCGACGTACATCGGCGCCGCAGTGCTGGTCAACAAGGCGAACGAAGAAACGATCAACGAGTTGGCCGTACACACGCTTGTCGACTTCGACGATCTCATGAATCGCGACTGACCCCGGCGCAAACGTCGCGGCGCATGGGCGAAACAACCCAATTGAAGAAGTGCGCCTTATGCACACCCGGTGCGGGCCGAATGACCCTGCATGGCCTTTGCAATCTCCGCACCATCGCCCGGGACCGCGGCAAGCTCCCAAGCCCGAGCAGCGACCTGGACCGGCATCAGTGCCTCCGTCGCGCTAGCAGCGACCGTTCCGTTGGTATGGATGCTGACGAACCCGATTTCACAGCTGATGTTCGGGCGAGGTTCCGAACACGACGGTGACTGGGGCTACGTGTTCCTGATCGGGCTTGTCCTGACCGCTCCGGCCACCTACGCGCTGTTCTTCGGCACCGCTGGCGAGCTACTCAAGACCCGAGTTTCAGCCGCCGTGCACAAGTCAACCATGCGAGTCGCCGCCGTCGGCATGGTCCCCTATCTGGTGTTGGCCTCGATGGCTGTCTACTGGGACGGCGGCCCTCAGTATTCGCTGATCCTCTCGGCCGGCCTGACGATTCCCATCGCTATCGTCGCCACGATTTGGGCCTCGGCCCAGAATCACTGAGCCAGCGTCCCTGACCCCGAATCACTCGCCCATAGCCGCAGGCCTGAATCACCTCAGGCCGTGCAGCTGAACGTGCCGTTGAGTGTCGGCTCGAGAGCAAGCCCTTCGTAGATCCGGCTTTCGAAGCTCAACGATCCACCAGCCTCTGAGACCGGCCCGCCCTCGGCGGTGAAGAATGCACCGCCTTCGTCGACAAAGGTGGCAATGAAGGCGGTTCCGCCTGATTGGTCACCGTCGAGCGGCCACGACTCGACGACGTTCAACTCGGCGCCGTCGGCGTTGCTGCCGGTCATGAAGAAGACGCCGAATGCAGAATCGGGTTCGGTGTAACAATCAACGGTTTCGAGCGACCAGGTGCGCCCATCGTCGAAGACAATCTCGATGCTGCCGCCGGTGCTGGCCGGTGCTTCAGTTGCGGGTGCTTCGGTTACCAGATCCGCGGTCGCCGGCGCATCAGTTGCCGGCGCCTCAGTTGCCGGCGCCTCGACGGCTTGCTCTGCCTGGTCGGCCTGAGTTGCGGGCACCACCGGCACGGCCGCGTCGATTGTTGCGTCAGCGCTACAGGCAGCAAAGCCCAGCAGTGCCAGCCCAAGCGCAGCGATGAGAGAC
>JBDNHG010000845.1:0-2566 GCA_041688925.1 Acidimicrobiales bacterium
GGTGGGGGTGGTCCTATATGAAGGCAACACTGAACATCGCACCAATCGAGGGAACAACCTTTGGTGCGCACATCCATGATCTCGATGTGCGAGATCTCGATGACGAGACATTCGCTGCGGTCAACGACGCATGGAACGAATACGGGCTGCTGATCTTTCCTGGGCAGTTTCTGTCGAAACAAGAACAAGACGACTTCGCCCGTCGATTCGGTGATCTCGAGTTCACCGCCGCGGCTATCTCAAACATCAGCCGCGATGGCACCGTGCATTCGGCCGACGACGACGAAATTGTGAAGTCCCTAAAGGGAAACCAAAGCTGGCACTTCGACAGCACATACATGCCGGTGCAGGCCAAGGGTGCGGTATTCACCGCCGAGATCGTGCCACCGGGTGGGGGCGACACGGCCTGGGCTGACGCCAGGGCCGCCTATGACGCGCTCGATGACGAGACGAAAGCGCTGCTCGAAGGCAAGCAAGCATTCCACTCGCTGTACTACAGCATGGGTCGAGCCGACCTCTTGCCGACCAAGAAGGACGACGGCGGCTATGGCCGCTACGGCTACCACGACATGGACGTCTCGCTACGGCCATTGACCAAGGTCCATCCGGTCACGGGCCGCACCAACTTGTTACTCGGCCGCCATGCCCACAATATTCAGGGCATGAGCGAGGCTGAGTCGGTCGAACTGATCGACCGCATCAATCACGCCGCTGCCCAACCACCGCGGACCTATCAGCATCAGTGGACCGAAGGCGAAGCCGTCATCTGGGACAACCGCCGCCTGATGCATCGGGGTGTGCCATGGAAAATGGATGAGCCTCGCCGCATGTGGCACACCCGCATCGCCGGCGATCCAACGACCGAGTCGGCGCTAAATCATCTGTCGTCCGAACTCAGCGAGGAGGCCATCGCCCTGAAAGCGCAGCTCTACAGCTGACCACGGCGCGATGGCACGTCAGCCGAGCAGTTCGTACAACATTGCAAAGAACCGGTCTTCGGGGTAGTCGGTGACGATCGTGGCATTCGGCGGGATTTGCGCGAACCCATAGTGGTCGACGATGAGCGTGCCCCGCATCGGGTCGGGCCCAATGGCGATGTCAACGCCCAGGAACTCGGTCGATGCAACGGTGGGGTCGATCGCATGAGCCATGGCGATTGGATCGGGGAAGTCAGGACCGTCGAGCCGGGTCTCTTCATAGGCGTAATTGTCCAACACCGCCTGGATGTCGATACTGAAATTGGCCAGGTCGGTGTCGAGTGCTCGCATCTCGGCACGGCGTTCGTCTGTCACGACCGCATGTGCAATCGAGATGTCCCAACCAACGAGCTCGACCGGCATCCCTGACCGCAGCACGACTCGCACTGCCTCGGGATCGACCCAAAAGTTGAACTCGGCGGTCGGCGAGACATTGCCAGGACCATGTTCGCCCGTGCCGCCCATGATCACGACCCGGTCTACTTTCTCGGCGATGTCGGGTGCCCAGAGCAACGCGATCGCCAGATTGGTCAACGGACCAATAGCGACCAGCGTGATCTCGCCTGGATTCTGACGAATCGTGTCAACGATCACCTCAGGTCCCCATCCAGCAGCCGCAGTGCGGCCGGCGAGATCAAGGCCGATATCGCCCATGCCATCTTGGCCGTGCACGTCTTGCGCCGTCTCGAGATCACGCGCCAACGGGGTCGCCGCACCGGGATACACCGGCGTGGTTGCACCACACAGCTCGACCGTGTACAACGCGTTTTGCACCGCCTGATCGAGCGGCACGTTGCCTGCAACCACGGTGAACGCGACAACTTCGATGTCGGGATGTCGCAGGGCCATACACATGGCCACCGCATCGTCACTCGCCGTGTCGGTATCAATCAGAAACTTACGCATGCCGAGACGCTACGGCCTCAATCACCACTTTCTCAGCGACCGTTCAGAGAGCATTTCACCCGGTGGCAAAGTTCACCAATTCGTGCCAAGGTTTGGCGCGAGGGCGATGGCGCGGCCATCGTTGGCTCGAACGCACACCACTTCAGCAGGGGAAAACTATGCAACGGGTCCTGATAGCGAATCGAGGCGAGATCGCCATCCGCATCGCCCACGCAGCCGCAGGGCTCGGTATCGAGTCGGTCAGCATTGCGCCGCCCGCCGACGCAAAGGCGCTGCACACCACGGCCACGACCAGCACGGTTGCATTGGCCGCCTCAACCGACCCAGTCGCCGCATATCTCGACATCGATGCGGTCGTACAGGCTGCGGTCGACGCCGGCTGCGACGCGATACACCCGGGGTACGGATTCTTGTCCGAGAACGCGGAGTTCGCCCGCCGCTGCGCCGCGGCATCGATCACGTTCATTGGACCATCGCCGGCTGCGCTCTCCCTGTTTGGTGACAAGGTGCAAGCGCGTGCGTTGGCGCAGGCGCTCGACATCCCGGTCGTCCCGGGCAGCTCAGCAGCGGTCGCCTCGGCCGCCGAAGCGGTCGAGGCCGCAACTGCGATCGGCTTCCCAGTCATGCTCAAAGCAGCCGGCGGTGGTGGCGGCCGGGGCATGCGCGTCGCCGCGCACGCCGAC
>JBDNHG010000846.1:0-5236 GCA_041688925.1 Acidimicrobiales bacterium
ACATCCAAGACATCGACCCAAGCGCCACTGTCGCAATGCCGCTGCACCCCGGCCAGGTGTCGTTCCACAACGTCGCAACCGCCCACGGCTCGGGAACCAACCGGTCTAACGATCGCCGCATCGGCTTGTCGCTGCATTACATGCCCACGCACACTCGCCAAACGCTTGCCGATTGGGACAGCGCAGCGCTGGTTCGAGGAAGCGATCAGCACAACAACTTCGATCACGCGCCTCGACCAACCACCGATCTCGATCCCGCGATCATGGAATACCACGCACGCTCTGCCGACGCACTGCGACGCATCATCTACGTCGGCTCGAACCCGACGCGCACCACCCTCTAGAGCTGTGCCGGGGAGTGACGACTGATACCGGCGCACAGGATCTAGGGCCGCGAACCATGAGATTGACAAAGTCGAACACCGTCGCTCTGCTGGTCGCGTTATGCCTCATTGCGGCGTCGTGTTCAGGATCAGGCGCCACCGATACCGCCGATACCGCTGATGGCAACGAAGGCGACCAGCCCGACAACGATGCGGTGCTTGCGAGCGTGGTCGATGTCGCAGCCCGCACGACGTCTGAAGCCGACCCAACCGTGGCCGGAAGCGCTATCACCGCGTTCGGAAACGATCTGTTCACCTCTGCTCGCCAAAGTGCAGGCGCCGACAACCTGTCGCTTTCCCCGACGAGCGTTGCGATCGCGCTCGGCATGCTCGAGCCCGGCACCAGCGGAGATGCGCAAACACAGATCCGAGAACTGCTGAGAATCTCAGACCCGGCCACGTTCCACGCGTCGATGAACCGGTTGGAACAAGACCTCGAGACGCGTGTGCCTGACGAGTTCGGGCCCGAAGACGACCCCGGTGAAGTCGAGATGAGCATCGCTAACGCTGCGTATATGCAGAAGGGCTATCCGTTCGAAGCGGCATACCTGGACACCATCGGCTCGAATTATGGGCCGGTGTTGAACGAGGTCGACTTCGCTTCGGAACCCGACGCGGTCGCGGCCGAGATCAACCACTTCATCGCCGTCGCCACCAACGACCGCATCACCGATCTTGTCGGACCGGGCGCCATCAGCCCCGACACCGTACTGGCGCTTGTCAACGCGCTCTACTTGAACGCCTCGTGGATGAGCCCGTTCCTCGTTGACGCCACCGAAGATGCCCCGTTCACGCTCGCCGACGGCAGCTCGATCGAGGTGCCGATGATGAACTCGAGCGGCGACTCGTCATCACAAGGAGGTGGCTGGGTCGGCGCCACCAAGATGCTCACCGGCCGGCTGCGCGTGCAGTTCATTCTCCCTGACGAGGGCCGCTTCGATGAGATCGCCGACAACCTCACCACCGTCTGGGACGAGTGGCCGCTCATGTCGTCGGGCGCCGGTCAGCTCAGTGTTCCGCGATTCGAGACTCGTTCGACCGTGCAGCTCGATGAAGCGTTGCAGGCGCTCGGCCTGACCGCCCCCTACATGGAAGGCAACCTGCTCGGCATCGCCCCCGACAGCCGACTCGTCGTCGACAAGGTGTTACACGAGACGTTCGTGTCCATCGACGAAGAAGGCATCGAAGCCGCAGCCGCGACGGTGGTGCTGATTTTAACAACGAGCGCGCCGGCGAATCCACCCGTGCCGGTCGTTCTCGATCGCCCGTTCCTTTATCGGATCGTCGACGACACTACAGGCGCCACGCTCTTCATCGGCCAGATCCTCCACCCCACCGCCTAGCGCGAACTCGACACGGCGCCGCCAGCCAGTGCATGACTTGAGCTGCCACTTCGGCCCGCCAGCCTGGCTACGCAGCGGTTGTCAGGCCTTCGAAATAGGCGGCGGTACGTTTGATGCCGTCGACCAAACCGCACGTCGGCGACCAACCCAGCTCTGTTTTGGCGCGGGTGATGTCGGGGCGGCGCCGACTCGGGTCGTCACTTGGCAACGACTCGAACGCCAGCGACGATGTCGACCCCGTGACTTCGATAACCGTCTGGGCCAGCTCGCGGATGGTTATCTCGTTGGGGTTGCCGATATTGGTCGGACCTTCGAGCGTAGAGTCGGCCAGGACGACCAGGCCCCCGACTAGGTCATCGACGTAACAGAACGAGCGTGTCTGTGACCCATCGCCGTACAACGTCAGCGGCTCGTGGCGCAGTGCCTGCACGACGAAGTTCGAGACGACCCGACCATCGTCGGCGCCCATGCGAGGGCCGTAGGTGTTGAAGATTCTTGCGAGTCTCGCGTTGAGGCCGCGCTCGCGGGCAAAGGCCGACACCATGGCTTCGGAGAACCGTTTGGCCTCGTCGTAGACGCTGCGAACGCCGATTGGGTTGACATTGCCCCAGTAGCTCTCGGGCTGCGGGTGCACCAACGGCTCGCCGTAGACCTCACTGGTCGATGCCATGAGCAGGGTCGCATCGGTGCGCAGCGCGAGGTCGATGCAATTGCGGGTGCCGGTGCTGCCGACATCGAGCGTTGCGATCGGCATGCGCAGATAGTCCTTGGGCGACGCCGGGCTGGCCATGTTGTAGACCGTGTCGATCACACCGTCGATGGCGAACCCATCGCAGATGTCAGCGTGGATGAACGCAAAGCCAGCCCCACTCTCGAGGTGAGCGACATTGTCGAACGAGCCCGTCGAAAGATTGTCGACGCAAACCACCGAGTCACCTCGGGCGATCAACAGGTCGCAGATGTGGGATCCCAGGAAACCCGCCCCACCGGCTACAACGCTGCGCACAGCGTCGATACTACCCGGCGTCATTCACTGGGAACTGACGACAACCTGCTCGTGAATCCATGCGTAGGTCTGTTCGAGACCGGTGCGAAGCTTGATCGACGGGCTCCAGCCCAGTTTCGCCTCGATCTCGGTGTTGTCGCTGTTTCGACCACGCACCCCTTGGGGAGCGCTGAGATCGTGACGACGTTCGAGTGCAATGCCCGCAATCGACGACACGGTGTCGACCAGTTGGTTGATCGACACCATCTCGGTGCTTCCGACGTTCAGTGGCGTGTCGACGTCGCTCGCCGTGAGCCGGCGGGTACCGCTGATGCCATCGTCGATGAACATGAAGCTGCGCGTCTGCTCGCCGTCACCCCAGATCTCGATCTCGTGGCGGCCAGAGAGCGCTGCTTCGGCGACCTTGCGACATATGGCCGCCGGTGCCTTTTCTCGTCCACCTCGCCAGGTGCCATGCGGGCCATAGACGTTGTGATACCGGGCGATACGAATCGGCGTACCGTAGTCGTCGCGATGGTTGAGGCACAGCCGTTCGCCGAAAAGTTTCTCCCAGCCGTAGCCGTCTTCGGGATCTGCCGGGTAGGCGTCGGATTCGCACAGCGCAGTGACTTGGGGCGCATCCTGTAGGCCCGCTGGATACACGCACGCCGACGATGCATAGAAGAACGCTGCGAGGTCGTGGTCCCGCACTGCCTCGAGCAAATGGGTGTCGATCAAGACGTTCAGCATGCATGCCGCCTTGTTCCCTTCGATGAATCCCATCCCGCCCATGTCACAGGCAAGGTTGTAGACGCTGTCGACACCCACAACCGATGCCTCGCATGCGTCGCGAAGCCTGAGGTCGCGCGCCAGGTTCTCGGCTTCGGCATGGACCTGATACCACTGCTGTGTTGGTTTGAGATCGACTGCCCTGACTCGATGGCCGTCAGCCAACAGGCTTTTGACAAGGTGGCCGCCGATGAAACCGCCTGCTCCGGCGACCAGCGTCAGGGTGTTTCTCTGCGGCCTTGGCATCAGCGCATCGTAACCACAGGACACTAGGTGGACCGGAGGTCGCGCAGCGTTGCCTCGCCGAGCGTGTTGTCGCGTCGTCGCGGAATGATCATGTACTGCGACGCGTCATTGGTGGCGACGTCGTGGAGCGGCACCGAGCCCCGAGCAAGGCTGAGCACGTCTGGTGCATGAATCGACGTGCGTGCAACCTCGTGCCCTGCGTCGTCGAGAAACAGGACAATAAATGCCAGGTAGTCATCTCGCGGCTCGATGCCCGTCCGGTCGATTTCGATGACCAAACCGGTGTCGGCCCCGTTGCTGTCCTGTGGCGCCCGCAGCCGAATACCCGCCGCGTGTTCAAACGCAGCCAGCGACCGAACCGAGCCCAGGCCGAACCGCCCGAGTGACCCCGAATCACCTCGGAAGAGCGTTCGCAGTCGATCGCTCGCGGCTTGGTGCGACGCTGCGTGGCTGTCGTGGTCGTCCCAGTGTTTCGGGAACTCGTGGTCGTACCGATGCCAGATCAGGTTCTCGTTCGGGTAGAGCAAGTCATATCCGGCGGTGAAGGCCCGAGCCGCAAGGCTGATTTCTTCACCCGCGAAATAGATGCCGGGGTCATACGCGACGTCGCGGCAGAATCGCCCCCGGGTGAAGATCTGCCCGGCTGCGATGGATGGTGATGGGCCTGGCGCCGCTGTGTCGGGTGCAATGTCGGTCTTTTGCATCGTCGTGAGGTCGTCTCGGACCTCTTCGATCACGAGCCGTTGCACCCCTGCCTCGATGTCGTACTCATCGGTCCCGTCGTCAGCAATGGTGTAGCTCGGCGGGTACGAGGTCAGGAGGGGAAGGTCGAGCCCCGTCGATTCGAGCATCTCGATGTAACGCACGTCCCAGCGGGCAGCGAACCGAGTGTGGGCGTCGATCTGCAACATGTAGGGCTCATCGTCGAACAGCTCGAAGGTGCGAGCTCGGGCCCAACAACAACCATGAGACTCAGCATGTGGGACCGACACGATCGAGAATCGAGGATCGTCGATCCATTGGTCGAGTTGGTGTTCGGTCACTTCATCGTGCTGATGGCAGATGCCAAATCGAACGTGTTCGGGGTACGCCGCCTGGGCCAATGCATTCGAGATGGTCTTCGGCAACTCGCAATCGCGATACGAAGCAATCAGCACCAGGATGCGCCGGTCGGCAAACATGTCGAGCGATCGCGGTTGCGTTGGCTGGCGTTGTGTTGGCTGGCGTTGTGTTGGCTGGCGTTGTGGGACCACGGCGGGCTGGCCAAATACAGACAGCTCGTTCTGCCCCGGTCCTAGCTGATCGAAGCGGCGCACCAACTGCCATGCCCCAGCATCGCCGAGGGCCTCGAGATCGAGCGTTCGCGCCCAGTGAGTTTGGCTCTGGTCGAGGTTCACGCTTTCGACGGCCACGCCTGCGGCGGTGGTCATGGTCATGTGGAATCGACCATCGGTGTCGCAGCGGCCGCCCCACGCTGCCCCGTTGTCGAG
>JBDNHG010000847.1:0-3899 GCA_041688925.1 Acidimicrobiales bacterium
AACGAGCCCAAAGGCGGACTTCTGTTTCGAGGAAAAGTCTCCGGGACCGTAGAGGATTCAGCTCGGACAGCGTTTGGGCGAGGAACGAGCCCAAAGGCGGACTCCCCTAGATCTGGTCGGGCGTAGTCGACTCGCCTTGGAAGTCGACGAGCAGTTCGAGTCGTTCACCGAGCGTGAACGTGCCGTCGTCGCTGAAATGGAACCAGCGTCCGCCAAGATTGGGCATGTGGCGAAATGGCAGGCCGACGCTCTGCTCGATGCAGTAGATGATGCCGCCGTGTGCCGTCACGATTAGGCGCTTGCCAGCCACATTCTCGATCGCTTCTCGCAATCCCTGCTGAATGCGAGGGTAAAGGTCTTCGTCAAATTCGTAGCCGGTGGGGTAGCGGCGCGACTTGAGATAGCCGGGGTAGTTGGCTTCGATCTGGTCTCGGGTCAGGCCGCTCCACTCGCCGGCGTTGCGCTCAGCAAGTTTTGGCGTGCAGAAGGGTGTGTCGAAGCCGAGGTGACGGGCGATGACGTCACCGGTGGTGGCCGCCCGGTCGAGCGTTGACGATGCGATGCCGTCGAACGCCAGCTCGTGGTGCAGCCTGGCCAGATAGGCAGCGCCTGATTCGGCTTGTTCGACACCCAACGGGCTCAACGGTGGGTCGGCCTGGCCCTGCCAACGACCCTGCGCATTCCATTCCGATTGGCCGTGCCTGATCATCAAGATCTCGGTCATCGAATCACTGCTCTTCCCACAACATCCAAACCTATCGGTGTCGGCGGCCCCTGGGGAGCGCTCTGGGCTCGCAGCACCTATGTGGCTACGATCGTCGCATGGCAACCCTGCGATTGTTCGCGTCAGTCAGAGAAGCCGCCGGCGAACGGTTGGTCACGATCGACGGCGCCACGGTCGGCGAGGTGGTCGACGCCGCGTGCGAGAAGTTCGGCGACCATTTTCGGTCGCTCGTACCGACCTGCAAGACCTGGGTCAACGGCGAACCAGCGGAAATGTCGACACCGATAACTGCCGATGACGAGGTCGCAATCCTGCCGCCGGTCTCCGGCGGGTGAACCCGACGGCTTGTGGCCAATGACGACAAAGCTGGTCGGGGTTCGCCGAGGGGGCCCTGCCGCGGATACCTTTGTGACGTGACCACGGGGCTGCCAGACGCACCAGCCAGAATCGCGCTGCTGTCGTTACACACTTCGCCGCTTGCCCAACCTGGGTCTGGTGACAGCGGTGGCATGAACGTGTACATCCGCGAGCTCGTCGGACATCTCGCTCACACCGGCGCAATGTGCCATGTCTACGTGCGGGCCTGGCACCCCGACTTGCCGGCCGAGGTCGAACTCGAACCTGGCGTGCGGGTCATCCATATCCAGGCCGGCCCCTACGACCTCGAGAAAGAAGAGCTCTACGACATCGTCGACGAGTTCGCCGACAAGGTCGAGGCCGACATCGTGGCGCAGGGCGGCGTCGACGTATTACACGCCAACTATTGGCTGTCAGGTGTTGCTGGTCACCGCATCAAACATCGACTCGATATTCCTCTCGTGACCACCTTCCACACACTGGCGCGGGTCAAGGCCGAAACCGGCGATATCGAGCCAGAGCGCCGGGCGCAAGCCGAAGCGCAGGTCATCGCCTGTAGCGATGCCGTAACCGCCAGTTGTGTCGCCGAGGCGAACTGGCTCAAACGGCTCTACAACACGCCAGCCGAACGAATCAGCTATGTCGTGCCCGGCGTCGAACATGCCATCTTCTCACCCGGCACACAGTCGGCGGCCCGGCAAGCCGTGGGTCTCGACGACAAACCAATGGTGTTGTTCGTCGGTCGCATCCAGCCGCTCAAGGGTGTCGCCGTCGCGACCGCAGCTCTTGGCCGCATGCGAAACAAGGATGCCCGCCTCGTCATCGTCGGCGGCCCCAGCGGCAAGGATGGCGAGGCCGAACTGGCTCTGGTCAAGCAGGCGATTACGACCTACGGACTCGAAGACCGCGTGCAGTTCGAGAAGCCTGTGCCGCACCACATGTTGTCGAGCTGGTATCGGGCAGCCGACATCTGCATCGTGCCCAGCCGAAGCGAGTCGTTCGGGCTCGTCGCCCTAGAAGCTGCGGCGTGTGGCACCCCCGTGGTGGCTTCGTCGGTCGGAGGCCTTCGCACCCTCGTCGACCATGGCAAGACGGGCTTCTTGGTTGCCGGCCGCGACCCAGCGGTCTTCGCCACCTACATGGATCAGATCTTCTCGAAGCCAATGCTTGCGGCTGAGCTGGCCATGGCATCGTTCGAGCGAGCACGGGACTACCGCTGGTCGACCACCGCGCTGCATCTACGTGATCTGTATTCGCAGCTGGCGGTCCGCGAACCGGTGAACTGCTGATGTCGGTGCTTCTCGATGCGGGTGAGATCGATCAACTCGAATCGCTCATCGACTCGACTCTGCAAACAGCGCTCACCGAAATTGATGCCGTCGCAGCCGTCGAACGCGGCGATATCGATCAGCCGTTTTGGTACGTCCGCATCGACGGCGAGGCCAAACAACACTTCAGCGCCGAATACACACTCGGCCAGCGCACCCTGGTTGTCGAGAGCTATTTCATGCCCGAACCCGAAGAGAACCGCGAAGTATTGTTCGCTCATCTGCTGACTCGCAACAAGGCAATGCATCCATTGCACTTCGTCATCGGAGGCGAGAACGCGGTGTATCTGCGGGGTCAGATCGACAACCGTCATGTCGATGCCGACATGGTCGACCGACTGTTGGCTGCGGTTTACGACTACACCGAACAGTTCTTCTTGCCAGCGATGCGGCTCGGTTTCGAAAGCAAGTTCAACCGTTAGGCGAACCGGTGCACCGCGGTGGCTGACCAAGCCTCAACGGGCCACGGTGATCAACGCGTCAGGGTGATCATCGAGAGGCCATCGCCGATGGGAAGCAGGGCGACATCGACGCGGTCGTCAGCGAGTATCGCGTCATTGAACTCGCGAAGGGCAACGGTGTCGGCGCTCTGGTCGTCGTCGTTGACAACGAAGCCGTCCCACAACACGTTGTCGACCAGCACCACGCTTGTTGCGTGCATCCGCGGAATGATCTGCTCGAGATAGCCGAGATAACCGGTCTTGTCAGCGTCGATGAATGCCATGTCGACCAACAGGTCTTCTGGAAGCGCGGCCAGCGTTTCAGACGCAGCACCGATCCGCAGATCGAGCAGATGGCCAACGCCGGCTTCGTCCCAGAACGGACGTCCGACCGAGGTCCAATCTTCGCTGATATCGCAGGCGATGAGTGTTGCGTCGGCGTCGAGTTCTTGGGCGACAACGAGTGCCGAGTAGCCGGTGAAGACACCGACCTCGACGACCGTCTTCGGGCGAAGGATGCGGGCGAGCAGTGCCATGAACCGAGCCTGCGGAAAGCCGATCTGCATCTGTGCATGCGACATCGATTGTGTTTGGTCGATGAGGCGCTGCTCGAGCGGTGACGGAGCAGTCGTATGAGCGCTGAGGTAGGCACTGACGTTTGGGTCGAGAAAGGCAATATTACTTGTCATTGCCGCCACGCTACCCGCCATGGTCGTTGCGGTGAAGTGTGCTGAACTACGGCGCGATCACAGCGCAGTCTCGGCTGATTCGGTGTGTCGTTGGTCACAGCGGGAACCAGCCGACACAGCGCCGTCGTCCTAAGTGACACCCCCCAAATGTGCAGCGATCTACGCTGCGAGAAAGTACCGACCATGAAGAAAATCTCGTTGACCATTGCGCTTTTGCTCGGCGTCGCACTCTTCGCCGCGGCCTGTGGAAGCGACGACGATGTCACTGAGGCCACGACCGGCTCGGGCGAATCTCAGTCGCAGACCGACGATGGCGCCACTGATGGCACCGACGACACGAACGGAACTGCAAAGCCCGAGG
>JBDNHG010000848.1:0-3293 GCA_041688925.1 Acidimicrobiales bacterium
ACGACGGCCATCGTGCCCAAGTACGCCGAGGTCGCGAATGCCATCGGCGCCGTTGTCGGGCGAGTCCGCGTGCGCCGCAGCGCAACGATCACCCAGCCAACCCGGGGCCAGTTCCGAGTACATCTGGGTGAACAACCGACGTTCGGGTCGGTAGAGAACGCTCGCGCCGACGCACACGCACAGCTGCGCGGCCAGGTGCTTGGCGATGCCGAGGCCGCCGGCGCCGCCGCTGCTGAGCTGGTCGAGACCTGGGTAGAGCGCACGGCGCAGGTCAACGGCAAAGAGATGTTCGTCGAAGGACAGCTGACGATCGAAGCCTCGGGACGGCCCCGGTTCTGACCGGCTGGCACCTCGTTGGTTCCCTGACCAGCGTCAGAGTGCGCCGCCGACTGTGGGCTCATCTTCGGGATTGAGTTCCTCGAGAGCTCGCTGCGACGTCTCGGGGTAACGCGCAACGACAAAGACCGCCAGCAGCGGAACCACTGCCAGGATGGTGAAGGCCCGAGAAAAGCTCCAGCCGAGGTGCTCGGTGACCTGTCCCACGAACACCAGGCCAATGACGCTGCCGACGACGGCGACGCAGGTGAGCAAGCCGTTCGCCAGGCCCCGGCGCGAGGTCGGGAACAGTTCGGGGCCGTACACACCGAGCGCCGGAATAGTTGCGGCGCCGATGACGGTGCCCAGGCTGCCGGTAATCCACATGAGCGACCCGCTGACGCCATAACGAAGCACCGCAAAGGTGATGCCGCCGAGGATGCCGATAATGCCCACGAGCCGCCGTCCACGCCGGTCAGCCTGCGGGCCGGCGATGGCCACGCCGATACCTATGGGCGTATTCACCACCGCCGAGTACAGACTGATACGTGCCGCTGAGAAACCGCGTGTCTCGCGCAGGTACTCGTTCTGGAAGTTCGACGCCGGAGCGGCAAACATCGACAGCGCAAAACCAACCGTCGCCAACATCGCAAACCTGCGTCGCATCCGCGGTGTGATAGCTGCGGGCGCCTCGCTGCGTTCGAGATGAGCGGTGAAGCGACGCGACTCTTGGAGACGCCGTGAAAGCCCCCACAACACCGGGAAGATCAGGGCTGATGCCAGAAAGATCAGGCGCCAGGCACGCGGGCCGAGCCCAGCGATCGGCAGAAGCCAGAGCACCATGCCCGACCCCAGTCCAGCGAAGAGTGCCAGGACCGACGTAATCCATGCTCGGGAACCAGCGGGTGACTCTTCGGCTGCAATGACCCCGATCAGGATCCCGAACCCGGTGGCGAATCCTCGTGACAACGTCTGGCTCGCGCCGAAGAACCAGATGTTGGGCGAGGCCGCTGCGAGCACAGCGAAGCCGGCCGAGCAGACGCCGGCAAGGAGCAGCATCTTGCGACGGCCGAGGCGATCGGCCTCTCGCACAACGAGCAGGGCCAGCAGCGCGCCACCGCGAGTCATGCTGGTCACCCAGCCCTGCGTCGACTTGCCCTTGCCGAACTCTTCGGCGACGAACGTGATGGTCTGCGACAACAAGGTGCCGAGATAGGCGGCGGCCAAGGCGGCGAAGATCAAGACCGCAAAGGCCTGAGCACCCGCGGTGTCGAAGCGCTCGGGTGGCGCCCAGAACGGAGCGTCGTTTCGCTGCGGACGCCGGAGTTGCCGTTTGATCAGTGGGGTGACCAGCAACCGCCAGAACGGCAGCGCCAACGTGAAGTCGATCGTCTCGGTCACAGCGACAGCGCCATCGCCGACAGCGGAACCATCAACAGGATCATCGACCACGATCGATCGATTCCAGCTGGTGAATGGCCCGTCGGCCAGGGTCAAGGCCGTGTCGACGTCGGCGCCGCTGTGGCTCTCGGCGACCAGCCAGTCAGTGCGCGGCTCACGCAAGCGTCCCAAGGCGTCCTGGTCGACCAGGTGTTGATTGACCACACGTGCCATAACGGTTCGGGTGGAGCCTACCGGGGCAGCCTCGGCACAGAAGTTCGGCCCGCACCTAGCGCTAGGAGACTGCTCCTAGGGATGTGTCCCCAACGAAACCCAGCAGTCGGCTATGGGTCCTATGCTTGGTCGGTGGATCGAAACCGGGGAAGCGAGGCTCCACGATGAGCGAGAGTCTGCTGGTACGCGGTGGCAAATCACTGTCTGGCGTCATCAAACCGTCGGGCAACAAGAATGCCGTGCTGCCGATGTTGTGCGCAACGCTGCTCACCGACGACACGATGACGGTACGCAACGTGCCCGATATCACCGACGTGCACCGACTCGTCGAGTTCTTCGCTGCGCTCGGTTCTCGGGTCGACTGGGACCTCGACGCCAAGACGATCGTCGTCGACCACAGCGGTGCCGACCTGAGCACTCGCACGGTCATCAGCTCTCTTCCGCCAGGCATGCGCAGCTCGGTAATGCTCTTTGGCCCACTGCTCGCCCGAGTTGGACGTTTGAACGTCAGCGACGACGCAACAGGTTGTTCGCTCGGCGCTCGCGAAGTCGATCCGCACCTCGACATTCTCGAAGGCTTTGGGGCCGCGATCGAGTGGGGCGACCGGCGCGAGATCAGTCTCAGCGGCGGCTTCACAGCCAACGCCCACTGGCTCGACTATGCCTCGGTGACAACCACCGAACACTTCGTGATGTGCGCAGCGCTCGCTCAGGGAACGTCGACGCTCGTCAATGCTGCCAGCGAACCACACGTACAAGACCTGTGCACCGTGCTCGTCGAGATGGGCGCCCAGATCGAGGGCATTGGTACCTCGGTACTGAAAGTGCAAGGCGTCGACGGACTGCACGGCGCCGATGTGCGGGTCAGCGATGACCACCACGAGATCTTCACCTTTCTGGCCATCGGGGCAATGACCGGCGGTGACGTCAGCGTCGAACACGGTGTGCAGCACCATTTTCCGCTCATGGATCGCACACTCGAAAAGTTCGGAGTCGAGGTCGAACAGACCCCAACCGGCTCACGTGTCTCGACCCACGACCGGCTACGGGTCCAACAGCCCCGCACATCTCACCTCCTGACCAAGGTCGAAGGAGCACCGTGGCCGTACTTTCCGGTCGACCTCATTCCGCCGGTTGTCGCGTTGGCGACGGTGGCCGATGGCGACATGTTGTTCTGGAACAAGGTGTACGAGGGCGCATTCGGCTGGGTGCCCGAGCTGGCCAAATTCGGGGCTCAGGTCACGGTCTGTGACCCACACCGAATCATTGTGTTCGGACGCGATGACCTGCGTGCAGCGACCGTCGACGCTCCCTACATCATCCGCGTAACCATTGCGCTGTTCATGGTCGGCGCCACCATCGAC
>JBDNHG010000849.1:0-1663 GCA_041688925.1 Acidimicrobiales bacterium
CTTCGCGCTCTGCCTACTCGCGCAATCTCTAGCTCACTCTTCCCGCAGTGCGCACATCCTGCGACCCCGTACGCACTCTGCTAGTCAGGGTCGGGGTGATGGCGGGCTCGACTGGTCGCCACATGAGAGGCGACATCGCTTTGGCGACGCAGGGCACCAATGACGATTTCGAGGGCTTCGTCGATGCTGACGTTGAGCTCGTGCGCGGCAAGAGCGAAACGGTCGGCCGCCTCTTCGATCTGCTCGCTGCGATACGCGACATTGTGGGCGACCGGGGGAGCAGCCGTGATGCGGGTGCCCCGGCGCCCGGACGCTTCGGCAATGCCTTCGTTGATCAGTTCGCGATACGCCCGAGCGATCGTGTTTGTCGAAACGTCGAGTTCGAGAGCGAGCGTTCGTATGGCCGGCAATCGTTCACCGGGGACCAGGCGTCCGGCTGCGACATGCAGTGCCACCTGCGCCCGGATCTGTTCGAACGGAGGAACCGGGGTGCGGTGGTCGAGCCGGATGCGCATCGACGCAGCTTACCGATATGTAGTAATGTATTGCTACATAACTAGCAAACGACTTGCCAGGTAGCAAAATGTGCTTGCATTGTTCTACTTTTTGGCTATATTGTGGCAGTACTAAATCTACTCGTATCGAGGAAATGCACAATGAAGCTCGTAACCGCCGTCGTCAAGCCGCACCAGGTCGATGAAATCAAGACGCAGCTCAATTCCATCGGTGTTCAAGGCATGACGGTGACCGAGGCACAGGGGTACGGCCGCCAGGGCGGTCACACCGAGACCTACCGTGGTACTGAATACAAGGTTTCGTTCACGCCGAAGTCTCGGCTCGAGATCGTGGTTGATGATGTGCAGGCCGACTCGGTCGTGCAAACGGTCGCCGATGCAGCGCGCACGGGCAAGATCGGCGACGGCAAGATCTGGGTCACCGATGTGTCGACGATGGTGCGAATCCGTACCGGAGAAGTGGGCCACGACGCCATCTGACTGGTCGAGTTTATGCATGCGGGCCCTGCCGGGTTTGCCCCGCCGGATACCCGCTTGCAGCAGTTTCCGGCGAGGCCCCGCGACTTGGTGTGCTTCGTAGGCCAAACTACAAGGGTGAGACGAGCACTGGCGGCAGCATTGTTGGCTGTTTTGATGGCCTCGAGTTGTAGTACGACGCCCGATCCTGGCGACCTTGGCGCGTTCTGTTCGCTGCTCGAGACCGGCAGTGGCCTCACCCCAGCACCAACCGCGGGAGATCTCGAACGACTCGCTCTGGTCGCTCCGCCGGCCGTGCGCCCCACGATCGAGGCCCTGCAGAATCGGGCTCGCGACTTCGATGAACTCTTGGCCGAAGACCCACCAGACATCGAAGCGCTGTTCAACGCTCGGTTCGATCCGCAGGCCAGCAGCGATCAAGCCGCTCTCGACCGCTATGCGTTGAGCAGCTGTGGAATCGCCGCAGATCGACCACCGGCGACGCGGTGGAACAGCTATGTGAGCGAGAACCACGCCGACGACGCGTGGGCCGAACTGGTTACGGCATCGTTCGAGGTCCCCAATGACCGCATTACGACGGCAACGATGGTGTTCAAACAAGCACCAGAACCGGTGACGCTGGTCGAGGACGTGTGCCGGGCGGTTTCCGCCTTCTTGGTTGCCGACGGAGC
>JBDNHG010000850.1:0-4383 GCA_041688925.1 Acidimicrobiales bacterium
ACCTGCGTTCGGTTGATGTCGCGTTTGTGGCCCGTAGCGATCACCGCTTCGAGATCACCTGGCGAGACGAGCATCGAATGCACGTAGATCGCAGGAATCCCCTGAATCGCCAACATCAATGCATGAGCGAGAACGTAGCGGGGCCCGGTCGACCCGTCGACGCCAGCCAACAGGTCGGCGAGGCTGACGTTGAGTTCATACGGGCGAGGCCCGCCCGGCGCGCTATATGCCGAGAAGCCACCACCGACGGCTACAGCAGTCTCGATCAACGGGGTCAGGTCGCGCCGCCGGATCAGGTCTTCGACAGGTCGCAGACCAATGCCGTCATGGGTGGCGAGAAAGTTCAAGAACGTGCAGCCCGCAGGAGGAGCCTCGAGGCGCCCCAACCAGTTGGTGAGCGTTTCGCCCTCACCGACGATCAATGACCACACGATCAGCGGCGCGAGCGTGAAGTTGTAGACGACGTGGGCTTCATCACCATCGCCGAAGTACGAGACATTGTCGACGTGGGGGACGTTGGTCTCGGTGATGAGCAGGGCACTGGGGTCTCGGGCATCGACAAGCGCTCGCATGAGCTTCACGACCTCGTGCGTCTCGGGAAGGTGCACACAGGTCGTGCCGATCTGCTTCCAGAGATAGGCGATGGCATCGAGCCGCACCCTGGTCGCGCCTTGCGTCAGGTAGAAGCCCAGGATCGAACAGAATTCGACGAGCACGTCGGGATTCGTGAAGTCGAAGTCGACCTGGTCAGGGCTGAAGGTCGCCCACACATGCCTGGGGCCATCGACGGTGTCGACCGTGTGCAGCAGCGGATGTGTTCGCGGCCGGGTCACCATGCTCAGGTCTGCGGTCGGGTCAGCAGCCAGGTAGTAGTCGCGGCCAGGGGTGCGTCCGGCAACGAATTCAGCGAACCACACACTCTGCGCTGAGCCATGGTTGCAGACCAGGTCGACCATGAGCCCGTCGGTCGGCAGCGCCACCAGATCGTCCCAGTCGCCGAGCCCCTCAGCGACTTCGCGGTAGTCGATGACTGCAAACCCGCCGTCGCTGCTCGACGGAAAGAACGGCAGCACATGAATAGTGCTGAATACATCGGCGAAGTGTTCGTTGCAGATTGCGCGCAGCGAGCGCAAGTGGGGCCGGTCGTCAGACACGAACGTGTCGCCATAGGTGATCAGCATGACTTCGTCGCTGCTGGGCAACGACGAAGCGAACGGTTCACCCGGTGGTGGCGCCGCGTCAACGTCGGTTACCTGCGCCGAGAGCAGAATGTGGCCGGCCAGCGAGTCGATCTGAGCCGACGTCATGCTCGGGTAGATGCGACTGAGGTGATGCGCCACTCGTTGGTGCGTTGTTGGCGCGGTCACGCTTCCTCGTCGCCCTCGTCGCCCTCGTCGTCCTCGATGTCGGCCACGGCCACGTTTGCCACCGCCGCCGATGTTGGCTCGCGCAGCGACCCCACATCGACCTCGACGTTGTAGCGGGACACATAGGTAGAGATGAAACCCTGCAGCGTGGCCGACACCGGCAGCGCCAACAATGCCCCGACTGGCCCAAGAATGGCGGTTCCGGCGAGCACCGACCCGAACGCCACCGCAGGATGCACCTCCATGGTTTGCGCCGCAACCCGAGGGGCCACCACATAGCTCTCGATCTGTTGCCACACGACCATGAACACCACGACCCACACCGCGCTGATCGGACGATCGGCGAGCGCGATCAAGACGGGCAAAACAGCCGCGACATAGGTGCCGATCACCGGAACGAGCTGGCTCACGAGCCCCACCCAAATGGCCAGCACCAGCGCAAACCTGACGCCCAGCAACTCGAATGCCACCCAATGCACGATCAGCGCGATCATCACCAGGATCAGCCGCGAAACAATGTAGCCACCCGTCTTGGCCGTGCCGATATTCCAGACCTCGAGGACCCGCAGCTGCTGACGAGGCGGCAGCAACGAGCAGAGTGTGCGACGAAACTTCGGCCCCTCGGCAACGAGGTAAAACGTAAACAACGCGATCGTGAAAATATCGAACAGCGCAAAGAGCACCGCGCCGCCGAAACCAACGAGACCCCCGGCGACGTCGGTCGCCCGGCTACGGAACTCACCCGACTCAGAGACCGTGCGCTGCAGCTCGCCGAGCTCGATCTGATCGTCGACGTTGTCTTGCAACCAGGTTTCGAGCGACGCGATCTGCTCGGGGGCCTCATCGATCAAATCGGTGATCTGCTGAGCGACTACTTGGCCCATAGCGATACCGAAACTAGTGATTCCACCGATTACCAACAAGAAGACCAGGCCGGTGCCGAGACCCCGGCGGATGCCGCGTCGTTCGAGCGAGTTGACGGCTGGCTCGATCGCAAACGACAAGAAGACCGAGATGAACACGATGACCAGCAGCGAACTCAGGCGGCGCGCCAACCACCAGACGATGACCAGCCCGATCACCGCTGTCAGCAGCCGCAATATCGCGCCGTTTATCCACGTTGGCGCGCTGTTGCGGTTCGCGAACCAGCCCCGGTTGGCCGCAGATTCGGGGATGTCGGGAAGTGCCTCGTTCAACGTGGCTCCGAGTCGGGGCGAGGCCGTTAGCTACAGCCGCTCGTACTTCCGCAACTTTGGCACGCGTAGCAGCTACCCGCGCGCACCATGATGGTGCCGCAATCCATGCAGAGCGGCGCGTCGGTCTTGCTGAGCCCGAGATCGAGGCTGAGTTCGGGTGCCGCCACGATGGTCGCCGGCTCGGGAATGAGGTCGAGTCCGGGAGACGACGTCGTTGTCGCCTCGACAACACCTGGCAGAGTCGGCTGGGTGCGTTCGTCAACGGTGAAGATGTTCATCGCGGTTCGTTGGTCGACGCTCAGGTAGTCGACGGCGAGCCGACGGAACAGATAGTCGATCAGGCTGCTGGCGATGCGCAATTCAGGATCGTCGGTCATTCCAGCGGGCTCGAACCGCATGCCGACAAAGGCGTGCACAAACGCGCTCATCGGCACGCCATATTGCAGGCCATGGCTCAGCGAGATCGCGAACGCATCCATGATTCCTGCCAGGGTCGAGCCCTGCTTCGAGACCCGCACGAAGATTTCGCCGGGTCGTCCGTCGTCGAATTCGCCGACGGTGACCAGACATTTGCAGTCGGCCACCCGGAACTCGAAGGTGCGGGATCGGCGAGATCGCGGCAGCCGCTGTCGTACCGGCACCTGTTGCGCCGCGTCCGGCGCAGGTGCAGCTTCGGTTTCGGTTGCTGCGTTTCCGGACGACAGCGGCTGTGCGACCTTGCAATTGTCGCGGTAGACCGCGACTGCTTTGACGCCCGTGCGCCACGCGTCGATCAGCAACGACTCAATGTCTTCGGCGGTGGCTGACTGGGGCAGATTGACGGTCTTCGAGATGCCGCCCGACAGAAATGGCTGGGCGGCGGCCATCATCGCCACGTGCCCTGATGCGCTGATTGAGTTGGCACCGACCGAGCAGGCGAACACGGCGAAATGTTCGCGGCTCAGGTCGACAGCCCCTTCGATCGCGCCGGTTGTTTCGAGGTGTTCGACGATGGCGTCGATGCGCGACGGGGCATATCCCAGATTGCGTAGCGCACGAGGCACCGTGCGATTCACCATGGCCAGGGAGCCACCTCCGACCAGTTGTTTGTGCTTGACCAGAGCGAAGTCGGGCTCGATACCGGTGGTGTCGCAGTCCATCATGAAGCTGATCGTGCCGGTGGGTGCAAGCACGGTCGTTTGTGCGTTACGCACGCCGACTTGTTTGGCGAGGTCGTACGCCTGGTTCCACGATTCGGCGATGGCGGCGGCCATGTCGGGCTCGATCGTGTTGGCGTCGAGGGCCAGCGCTTCGTTGCGGTGCATGTCGAGCACATTGAGCATGGCAGTGCGGTCGTCGGCGAACCCGGCGTAGGCGCCCATGCGTCGGGCGATGCGAGCCGACGTGCGATAGGCCTCGCCGCACATCAGTGCAGTGATGGCGGCAGCGGTGTTGCGGCCGTCGTCGCTGTCATAGGCCTTGCCCGTAGCCATGAGCAGCGCACCCAGGTTGGTGTAACCTAGGCCGAGTTGGCGGTAACGGCGTGTGTTTTCGCCGATCTTCTCGGTTGGATAACTCGAGTGGCCGACGAGGATCTCTTGGGCCGTGATCATGATCTGCGCTGCGGCGCGGAAACCCTCGACATCGAACTGGTCGTCGTCGCCGAGGAAACCCAGCAGGTTGAGGCTGGCTAGGTTGCATGCGCTGTTGTCGACGTGCAGATACTCGCTGCACGGATTGCTGGCGTTGATTGGGCCACCATGGGGAGAGGTGTGCCATTTGTTGATCGTGGTTTCGAACTGCACGCCTGGATCAGCGCATTGCCACGCCGCTTCGGCGAT
>JBDNHG010000851.1:0-3008 GCA_041688925.1 Acidimicrobiales bacterium
ACAGGTGCGGGAGTTGTCGGTCGATCTCGAACGGATCGTTTTCATCCAAGCCGTCGAGATCGAACAACTCATCCACTACAACAATGTATTACAAACGGATACAGAAGTACACCGAATGGTTCATGCTGGCCGGGTGGCGCCAGCGACGAAGGTTGCAACGATGTAGGTGGCGTGGCGGTCAAGGCTCTGGCGTGCACGGTCGTATCGCATGGTTGTTCTTGGGTCGGCGTGGCTGGCTGCCTCTTGCACGTCGCGTAGCGGGACACCGGCGTCGAGCGCTGCGGTGATGAAGGAATGTCGAAGGCTATGTGGTGAGATCCGCTTGTTGATCCCGGCCTGTTTCACGAGGCGTTTCACCATGCGATCAGCGCAGTACCGGTCCATGCGGCCGCCTTCGACGCCGAGGAAGATCGGCCCGATCGTCCGCTCACCAATGTAGAGATCCAATGAGCGTCCGGTTCGGGGTGCGATCGGGATGGTGACGTGTTTTCCGCCCTTGCGAACGATCGCCAGGGTCCGGTGTCCACGTTCGGTGGACAGGTCATCGATGTCGGCGTTGAGCGCTTCGGAGATCCGCAGCCCGTTCAGCGCCAACAGGGTGATGAGTGCTCCGTCTCGGACATCGCCGAGACCGGCCTGGACGAGAAGAGCGCCAAGTTCGTTGCGATCTAGACCCAGAGTGCGTGACTCGTTGTTGAGCTTGGGACGGCGGATGTTGGCGGCCGGGTTCTTGTCGAGGATCTCTTCGATCTGGCAGTACTTATAGAACGACGACAACGTCGACAACCTACGAGCGATCGTGGAGGCCATCCGGCCCTGTTCTTCCATCCACCGGCCGAACAGTTCAAGATGGGGCCGCCTCACCGTCAACAAGTTGCGGTCGTGTTCGTGGCACCATTGAGCGAAGATCCGAAGATCGGTGGTGTAACTGCGGCGGGTCCCGCCGGTGTAGCCGGCCAGGAACGCCGCAATCGCGACTCGTTCAGTGACAAGCAATGGATCGTCGTACCGGACGATCTCAACGGCAGCAACGGTGGTGTATGAGTTGGCCATGGTGGCCTCCTTAGTGACCCAGCCTCCAGAGGAGACGGGACCAAACGCTCGCACCAACCTCCGGCTGTCGCTGGTGGTGGCCGTCCATGGCGTCATTACCGGGTGCCACGGTAAGGACCGAAGTGTGGCGCTGATTGCCGTTTGTGGTGAGTGATTATCGGGCGGCTGTATGGGCGGTTTCCTACGAACTCGAGCGTATGTCGAGTGCCAGGGGTTATCCGGCGGACTGGGGCCGATGGCCGGCCGCTGCGGTTGTGATCCAACCTGACCTCACCGGCACACCGCTGCACGACTTCATCCACTGAGGCACATTCGTGGATTCGCCGCTGAAGCAGCAAAGCCTCTGTATAGATTTCTTAGCATTGGTCAAGGCATTTTCAGGCGTTGGACAGGCTGGCCGGTGAACGCTGCGATCAGGTCGAAGTCTTTATCGAGATGAAGGACAGTAAGGCCGGTCCGTTCCGCAGTGGCCGCGATCAGAATGTCGGGAATCGACGGAGCTCGGTGTTGACCACGCTCAGCCAGAGCAAGTTGGACCTCCACAGAGCGGTCTTCGATCGAAGGCGTCAGGTATTCAACCGGCATCGATGCCAGCGGCGGGATCAACATCTCGCGACGAAGCTCTTCGGCCGATTGGGCCGAGTAGCCGATCTCTAACCTGGTGACCGTGGAGATCCGCACCGTGCCGCGTCCGATAGCCGAGGCCCAATCTGACGCATCGGGACTCAGATGCAGCCGAACGAAGGCTGACTTGTCGATGAGCCAACCAATCACGACCAGGCGTCATTCAAAACATCATCATTTGCGAGATCGGCGAACGTCTCACCGAAACGGGCAAGAGAGTCAACTGTGACCTCTGCGGTTGATGTGTCGCCTTCGCGCGCCAAAGTTCGCCGTAGATACTCCGACCGCGACAATCCCACCTTCGAAGCTTTGGCATCGATCGCTGCAAGCACATCATCGGGCACATCACGGATCAGCACATCAGTCACTAGTCAAACTCCTTGAGCAAATGATATCGGCAGATATCACTCTATCTCGCTTGATCAACCCTCGCACTAACGTTTGACTAGCGGTCACGCTCCTAAAACCAATCCGTGAATCAGTCGGGAGACTGTGGAATAGTGAAATCATGCTCAAAGCCTCAAAATGCGTTCGGCTCTTCTCTGATGAGGACGGGGACAGCCATTTCGAAGACATCGAGATGCCAATGGAAGCTGTTCAGTACGCACCACCAGCGCCAGCAGTGCACCTTTCGGCCCCTGTCGCCGCCACACAGGTCTCGTGGTTTCGGTTCCCTGCCGATTGGAACGATGCCGCCCATCCATCGCCGCGACGACAACTTGCTGTTGTACTCGATGGCGAAGTAGGAGGCTGGACGAGCACCGGCGACAAGCGGGTGTTCCGCTCAGGCGACTGCCTGCTCATGGAGGACACGACAGGAAAGGGCCATGGAGCGCGCCCTCTCAATGGCGAAGCTTCGTTATTGATGATCGCACTTGAATAGGTCGGCGTCGAGACCGAGAAGGCATTCGAAGTCGAAGCGGTGCTTTACGCCGGCCTCCCGAAATACCGCGAGCGCGCATCTCACCGCGAGATCGAGGTCTTCGTCCTCGAATCAGATCAGACCTAGGAACCCATCCAGACGGTGTGTGACCTGAGCTCGCCGCACTCGTTGCGACCGCTCATACCAAAGAAAGGTCAACGCGTCTCGACAGCTGTAGATCGGCACCCTGACCTGGCCTCCCCGGC
The DNA here is from genome assembly GCA_041688925.1 of Acidimicrobiales bacterium. Lineage (GTDB taxonomy): Bacteria > Actinomycetota > Acidimicrobiia > Acidimicrobiales > UBA10347 > UBA10347. The sequence goes on from JBDNHG010000851.1 coordinate 2,806, forward strand.
CTTTGGACCCGTTTCGGAGTGCACGCATAATGTTCAAAAAGAACTCCAGCCGACGCACCCGGTAACCGGCGATATGTAGCGGTTGAGTGCTCGATATCGCCGGCTTGTCTCTCGATGGTGGGGTGCTCTCAGGCGGTCTTGGTGGAGTCGTGTTTGAGTTCGTGATCGACCGCGCGACGGATCCACGCTGACACTGATCGGTG
>JBDNHG010000852.1:0-5308 GCA_041688925.1 Acidimicrobiales bacterium
CGACCGCGGCGCTTGCGGTGGGTGGTCTCGTGGTACTTCACACGGTTGTCGGCCCGCGCTGGATCGAATCGCGTTAATCCGCTCAGACGCTGGCCCCGCCGACCCGGGCCGAATGAAATGTGTCACAGGAACTCACACGCCGTGACGGCGAAGGTATTCGCCGAAACGATCGACGAGGCAGATCGCAGCCGCTCTCAGGCAGGAATCTCGTTCCAGGGGATGGCTTTGTCGACGCGCGGTTCTCCGGGGAGGCCGAGCACCCGTTCGCCCAGGATGTTGCGCATGATGTCGCTCGTGCCGCCCTCGATGGTGTTTGCTTGCGAGCGCAGGAAGAACTTCGAGTAGCTCCAGTCGTTGCGGTCAGAGTCGCGATTCATCGGATAGCCGGCCTCGTGCAACATGCCCTCGTCACCGAGCAGATCCATGCAGCAGTTCCAGATGCGAATGTTGAGTTCGGCCGAGGCGAGTTTGCCAATCGAACCCTCGGGACCGGGATTGCCCACTACAGAACCGCTGCGCGCCCGGATGGTGGTCAATCGGCCGACCTCGGCTTCGATCCACAACTGCATGACGCGGTCGTTCATGGTGCGATGGGTCGCAGCGTCGAGTGTTGGCGCTTGTTTCTCCCACAACTTCATCAACATGCTGATGTTGCCTGAACCGCGCGGGGCGGTGCTGCCGCCAAGAGCGACGCGCTCATTCATGAGCGTGGTTGTTGCGACCCTCCAGCCGTCGCCGACAGCGCCGAGCAGGTTCGAGTGCGGCACCCGCACGTCGGTGAAGAACACCTCGTTGAACTCGGCATTGCCCGTGATCTGAAAGAGCGGCCTGATCTCGATGCCTGGCGAGTGCATGTCGAGAATGAAGTACGACAGGCCCTGGTGCTTCGGCACATCGGGGTCGGTGCGCACCAGCAACATGCCGTAACGCGAGTGGTGAGCCACGCTGGTCCAGACCTTTTGGCCATTGACGATCCATTCGTCGCCGTCGCGCACTGCCCGGCTCGTGAGGCCGGCAACGTCGGATCCGTGGCTGGGCTCGGAAAACATCTGACACCAGATGTCTTCGCCGGTGAAGATGCGTTTGAGGTGTTTCTCGTGGTGTTCGTCTGAGCCGTAGGTGAGCACCGTCGGCAGGCCCATGCCGATGCCAATCGTGTTGAGACTCAGCGCGTTGTAGCTGCGTCCTGCGTCACGAATGGTCTCTTCGACGACACCTTGCATCCTGGGCGACAGGTCCAGTCCGCCCTTGCCAGTTGGGAACTGCACCCGAGCCAAGCCGGCATCCCAGAGGGCAGCTCGGAACTCGACTTCCGATGCGTCGAGGCCGACTTGGTCGACAACCGACGTCGTGAGTTCGTGCAGCTCTTGTTCATTCATGCGAAGAGTATTGCTCACGGCATCAACCCATCGCGAACATTCCTGCGTCCCCCGAACAGCATCTCTCCAAATCCAGCAGTCGGCGAAAGTCGGGGCGGACGTTGAGGCGGGTCACGTCATGGAGATGGTGCCCATTACGTCGGTGTCGCCGTCGGCTGGGGCGGCGATCTCGACGATGCGCTCGTCGACATCGTCATACTCGAGGCGCAGGGCTCGACACATCACTGCGTGCAGCTTGTACATGGCGACCGCATAGGTGAGTTCGATGACCTCGACCTCGGCGAGATGTGAGGCCAAGGCGGCGAAGGTCGCGTCGTTGACGCGGCCGTCGGCCAAACTGAGCTCGTCGGCATAGGCGAGCACCGCCCGTTCGGCTGCGTCGAACGCGTCGCTCGACGCCCATGCGGGGATCGCCGTGATCTTGTCGTCGCTCACGCCCACTCGCCGCGCTGCCTTGCAGTGCTGGCTGAACACGAATTGGCTGGCAGCGGTGAAGCCGGTACGGGTGAGTGCCAGCTCGCGCAGCTTCGGGTCGAGTTCTCGATCTTCACTGTCAAATAGCGCGAAGCCGCCCACCATGTGGTTGAGCAGCTCAGGCGTCTGAGCTGCTCAACCACATGGTGGGCGTGCCGGTCGCGGTCCCCGGTTCAGCAACAGGATCGCGGTCGCCGAACAGCCGGTCGTAGATCGGCAGTACTGATTCGGGGGCCTCATTGCGTGGGATCTGTTTGGTTCGCGTCATAGGCGTACTGTAGGGATGACTCGACAGCGTGCTCAAAGCCGAGCACCCGAAGGATGGACAGTCATGACCAACACTGGTGACTTCGAATTCGGTGGTATCAACCATATTGCGCTCGTTTGCAGTGACATGTCCCGCACCGTTGACTTCTACACGAACGTGCTCGGCATGCCGCTGATCAAGACGCTCGAGATTCCTGGCGGCGGCCAGCATTTCTTCTTCGCTTGCGGCAACGGCGACGCGGTGGCGTTCTTCTGGTTCCCTGACGCTCCGGCGCATGCGCCTGGCATTGCTTCGGCCGGGAACATGCCTGGCAACGGTGGACTGGCCTCTGCCCATGGTTCGATGAACCACCTGGCATTCGATGTGCCCGCAGACAAGTTCGACGAATACGTCGACCAACTCAAGGCCAAGGGCGTCGCCATCAGCGGCGTGCTGAATCACGACAACAGCGAATCGACGATCGCACCGGAACTGCACCCTGGCGTGTTCGTGCGGTCGGTGTACTTCCAAGACCCCGATGGCATCCTGCTCGAGTTCGCGTCGTGGACCAGGAAATTCGGTCCCGACGACGCACTGCATGCACCTGCCAACGCCAAGGGCGAGCGGGTCCAGCCGGTCGCCGGCTGACCACGTGAGCGAACTGATTGGATCGGTGCCCACAGCGAGTTTGCGAACGCTCGTCGATACAGCGCACCGCACGGGTGAGCCGTTGTTGCTGCCGGGCTGCTATGACGCTCTGGGCGCCCGCATCATTGAACAGGCCGGGTTCGATGCGGTGTACATGACGGGTTTCGGCACGACTGCCGGGTTGCTCGCAAGGCCCGATGTCGGTCTTCTCGGCCTTGGCGAAATGGCAGACAATGCGCGCCGAATCTCGTCGGCCACACGTTTGCCTGTGCTGGCCGATGCTGACACCGGCTACGGAAACGCAATCAATGTTGCCCGCACGGTGCAAATGTTCGAGCAGACCGGCGTCGCCGGCATCCATATCGAAGACCAGATGATGCCCAAGAAGTGCGGCCACATGGAAAACAAGCGCGTCGTGCCAATCGACGAGATGGTTGCAAAGCTCGAGGCCGCGGCTGCGGCTCGCAGCGATGACGACTTCATGATCATTGCTCGCACCGATGCCAGGGCGCCGAACGGGCTGGCGGATGCGATCGATCGCGGCCGCCGCATGCGCGATGCCGGCGCCGACGCACTCTTCATCGAGGCGCTCCAAGGTCTCGGCGAGATAGAAGAAGTCGCTGCAGAGTTCAGCGATACACCGCTGCTCTTCAACTGGGTCGAAGGTGGCAAAACCCCTCCGTTGAGCCACCAACAGATCGCCGAGCTCGGGTTTGCCATGCTCCTCATGCCGGTCGGCATGTTGCTGGCGGCGACTGCGGCAATGCAGCAGTACGTCGCTCAGCTCAAGGCCGAGGGGTCACCCATCAATGCCATTGCATCACTCATGGGCTTCGGCGAGTTCACCGACTTCATTGGTTTGCCCGAGATCAACGCACTCGAACAACGTTTCAGCTCCTGACGGCGGGTAGTTCGATTAGCGCCCGGGGTCGTTGGGCGAGGCACCCATCGTCGTGCGATGATGGGCAACATGTTGCTCGACGAGCTGCGCATGCGGCTACCGCCTGAATGTATTCAGCTCGATGCCGATGTGATCGAGGCCTATAGCCAGGACCGCGCCGTGTTTGAATCAGCCGGCACGGCTTCGATCCTGGTCATGCCAGGTTCCACGGCCGAGGTGGTTGCCGCTGTCGAGGCGGCGAACGCCGCAAATGTGCCGATCGTCCCGCGTGGCACCGGCACGGGTTTGACCGGCGCAGCAAACGCGGTCGACGGATGCATGATGCTGTCGCTGCATCGCATGGACGAAATACTCGAGATCGACACCACGAACCGCAACTGCCGGGTGCAACCCGGAGTCATCAACGCCGATCTCAAGGCAGCGGTCGCAGCGCAGGGGCTCTTCTATCCGCCTGATCCGGCATCATTCGAAATGAGCAGTATCGGCGGCAATGTCGCCACCAACGCCGGTGGGCTTTGCTGCGTAAAATACGGCGTGACACGCGACTATGTCATGGGTCTCGAAGTCGTGCTCGCGTCGGGCGAAGTGCTCAGAACCGGCCGCAAGACACTCAAATCGACGACCGGCCTCGACCTGACCGGCTTGTTCGTCGGATCAGAGGGTGTGCTCGGCATTATCACCGAAATCACCCTCAAGCTTGTTCCCGCGCCGGCGCCGCCCTCGACTGCCGTTGCCTACTTCGACGCGCTCGAGCCTGCCGGAAAAGCGATCATTGAAATCTTCCGGCAGGGTCATGAACCAAGCCTGATGGAGATCGTCGATCAAGCATCGCTACGCCAGGTCGAGGCCGTGTACCCGATGGACCTCGATGTCGACGCCGCTTGCTTGTTGCTGATGCAGACGTCGGATGATCGGTCTGCCAAAACAATCGCGGCGATCAGCGACATCTGTACCGCTCATGGCGCGACGTTCGTGTATCACGTCGAGGATCCACACGAGGGCGACATGTTGATCGAGGTGCGCCGCAAGGTATGGCCGGCATTCGAACATCTCGGCAAGGCAATGTTGCCCGAAGATGTTGCCGTTCCACGAGATCGACTTCCCGAACTGCTCGCCGGCATTACGGCGATCGCTGAGCGCAATCAGGTAATGCTGCCGACCATTGGTCATGCCGGTGACGGAAACATGCATCCCTTGCTGGTGTTCGACGGAGACGATGAGGCTGAAGTAGCGCGCGTCAAGGTCGCCTTCTCTGAGATCGTCGCACTGGCGCTGTCACTCGACGGAACGATCGCCGGCGAACATGGCATCGGCACCTTGAAGAAACAATTCCTCGAGGATGAGCTCGATCCTGTGCAGCTCGCGGTGCAGCGCAGCATGCGCACACTGCTCGACCCGGCGGGGCGCCTCAATCCCGGAAAGGCGATCTGAGGGCGCACGCAACAATTCGCTCTGCTGGCAGTGGGTGTGCGACTGGAAACGGCAGGGCGTGGTGCGCGGGGCTCGACGTCAGCGCCGCCGCCTCGGGCGAAGCCTGGCATCGCTGTCGCTGTTCGGCAGCAAAGACTTCAGCGAAGGGCTGGCCAGCTTCCTCGAAAAGCGCCCCGCCGACTTCCAAGGCAAGTAACAATTCGCCAGATCAGAAAAGTCGCTGCACGC
>JBDNHG010000853.1:0-3699 GCA_041688925.1 Acidimicrobiales bacterium
CTGACCGATGACGATCGGGCACGAGCGTGACCCCGGCCCACCCCAGCAGTGGGTGCAGGCTCTGGGCCAACGGAAGATCAGAGTGCGCCACGGCAACCCAGCGGTAGCCGCTAGCCCTCAGCTCGTCGAGCCCTTGTTGCACCGCGCCGTTCAGTCCGGTGCCAGGGCACCAAATCACCCGGGCTCCCAAAGCCGACGCCCAGTCGGCGACCTCTTGGTCGTCGCAACTCACAGCGACCTGCACGAACTGCTGCTCCTCAATCAGGTGCGTCGCCATTTGACGGGCCAACATGGCTCGCGTCGATTGCCGCAAAACGCCTCGCAATCGGCCCTTCGCCTCGCCGAATGCCTTGACCGGTATCAGCACGGCACCCTGGTCGAGTGAAGCCGGCTCAAGCGGCGTCTCGGAAGGGGACATCGATGCCAGCTTAGAACTTCTTGTGCGGGCCGAGCACCCTGCGTTGGTGACCCGCGCCGAGATTGACCGAAACTTCAGGCTCCGCATCGTGACCAGAACACGCGACAGCGCCACCATCTACAATTGCGCCAATGGCCGTATTTCAGACAGCAATGCGAGTGTGTGTTCTCGGTGGTGGGTCGTGGGGCACGACCGTGGCTTCATTGGCGGCACACAACACCGAGACGATGTTGTGGTGTCGAGACGCACAAACCGTCGAAGACGTCAACACCCGTCATGTGAATAGCCGCTACCTCGAGGGCTATGAGCTGCATCCGGCGCTCAAAGCGACTTCCGACCTCGAGCAGGCGGTGCGCAATGCCGACCTGTTGGTCATGGGAATCCCCTCGCATTCCTATCGCGAGACATTATCGATCGCGGCGCCTTTCCTGCGTCCGTGGGTGCCCGTCTTGAGCCTGACCAAAGGACTCGAGCAGGGCACGCGGTTGCGTATGTCCCAAGTCACAAACGAAGTGTTGCCGGGGCATCCGGCCGGAGCGCTAACGGGCCCCAACCTGGCCAAAGAGATCCTGGCTGGCGGCGCGGCGGCAACGGTTGTTGCCATGGCTGACGAAGTGGTGGCAGAAGCATTGCAAGAGGTCTTCTCGACCGACCTGTTCCGCGTCTATGTCAATGACGATGTCATCGGCTGCGAACTCGGCGGCGCGCTCAAGAACGTGATTGCGCTCGCCTCGGGGATGGCCGATGGTCTCGGCACCGGTGACAACACCCGGGCCGCAGTCATCACCCGCGGCTTGGCCGAGATCACCCGACTGGGCTACGCCCTCGGCGGACGTCCCGAGACCTTCGCTGGGCTGACGGGTATGGGCGACTTGATCGCAACATGTATCAGCCCGCAGAGCCGCAATCGGTTCTTTGGCGAACAGTTGGGCAAGGGCCGCACCGTCGCCGATATCGCCAAAGAGATGAACCAGGTCGCCGAAGGGGTCAAAACGGCTCCGGTGGTATGCACGCTGGCCGAAGAAGCTGGCGTTGTCGTGCCGATCGCCAACGAGATGCAACTGGTCGTCAGCGGCCGTCAATCAGCCCAGGATGCCTACCGCGGACTGGTAGGACGCTCGGCTCGTCGCGAATTAGACCCGCGCTAAAGCCAAGGCGGCGTCACGCCGGTGTCCACAGCCGACGAGCAAGAATCTGGCCCACTGAAGGCTCGCGGCTGTTGAACGTCAATAGGCTCGGTTCATGATCAGCAAGCTTGCGCGCCGGTTCGGATTCCAGCCGTCGGTTCCCGTTGCTCTCATCGACGGCTGGCACATTCCACAAACCAAGCGATCACCGATCGAGTTGGCACCTCGAGAGGGCGCAGCATCGGTGCAGGTCGACGAGTTCGGCCGGGTGCAGGTCGATGGTGCGAGCTGGACGCTCGACTTCACCCTTGCGGCCGGCGCACGTTGGGTTGCGAACTCTGAAGCAACTCGGGTGAAGCAACGTCTGGTGGCACCAGCGGTCGTCGAGACGACCGTGCAGACACCATCGGGCCCGATCGTGCAACGTGTCGCTGCCGGCGTTGTCGCAGGTGAACCGGTCGCGATCGTTGAGATCGAGAACACAGGTGGCGTCGCAATCGCCGTGGGTGTGGTCGCTCGGCCCCTTCGCCTCGATGGCCGGGGCTACATCGGCGAGAGCGCAGCAAACAGCACTGGCATCACGATCGACGGTCGCCAAGTCGTGCGGTTCGAAGGCGCCCCGGCAACGGTCGCCGCTGGTGATGGGCCATCGGGTGACCTGCTGCAACAGATGCCCGAGGCAACCAACGGCACCTCGACCGCAACCGCTCGGTGTCGCTCAGGCGCCGCCCAGGCAGCAGCGGTGTGGCCGGTTCCGCACACGGCCACACTCCGCATGGTGGTCGAACTCGGCGGGGCCACTTCGTCACACGCGTCGGTGCCGACGACCGACGACATCAATCGAGGCTGGCAGGCGCATCTGAAACACGGCATGCGTGTTGACGTCGATGGTCTTGACGTCGCCGAACATTTGAGCGTTGCAGCGCGCAGCGTCTTGACGCTGTGGCCCGAGGTCGACGACACGCCGGCGGCGATCCTTGCGATGAGTGAACTGGGCTTTGGCCGTGACGCCGGGCGATTGTTCGAGCGGCTCGAACGTTGCGAAGACGATGCTGCGGTGCTGCGGGCGCTGGCGCGATGGGCGCAGCTGGGTGAACAGGCACACCAACTCGAGGACCTCGAACGCATTCTTGGTCACCTCGCCCAGGCAGCGCATGGCATTGCGGCTCGCGGCGGCGACGTTGTTGGTGCAGAATGGCTCGACGACGGCTTGGTGGCACTCGGTGGCCGTCTCCACCAGATCGATCAGCCCGATGTCGCCGAACGGATTCAGGGGTTCACGGCGGTCACCCGTGGGGTCACGGGCGCCGCTGACCGACTTTTTGAGCTGACCAAGGAGCACGACAAACGTGGTGTTTGGCCCAACGGCCAGATGCGGTCAGCATCGCACTATGTGCAAGCGTTGCGCTCGATCGTGGTCGCCGATTCGGGTACCGAACTTGCGTTGTTGCCCGACATGCCGCTGGCATGGCGAGGCCGCACCATCGACGTTTTCGGGCTGCCGGTAGCAAATGGCAATGTGTCGTTTGGCCTGCGGTGGCATGGTCCACGGCCTGCGGTGTTGTGGGAGGCCAATCTGGCGCCCGAGGCGCCACTGTCGATTCGTGTTCCCGGAATCGACGCCGATTTCGTCACCCATGACCGGCAAGGCGAGGCATTGCTCGCAGACCCGGGGTGGACCAGCTCGTGAGTCGTTCGACCATACCGAAGCTGCGTAAGGCGCTGAAGTCGTCGTCGCCCGGCATTCGTTTCGAGCAGCAGTGCTGGAATGACGGTGTACAGGTCGTGGCAGGGGTTGACGAGGTCGGCAGGGGAGCCTGGGCGGGTCCTTTGACAGTGGCAGCGGCGGTGATTCCGCGTGATCGGCGCATCTACAAGGTGCGCGACTCGAAGATGCTCAAGGAACCCGAGCGAGAGTTGCTCTTCGATCGCATCATCGACTGGGTCGAGGCATGGGGCGTGGGGCATGCCTCCGAGGCCGAATGTGATCAGCTCGGCATGTCGGCGGCGCAGAAGCTGGCAGCGCACCGCGCCATCGAAGCAACGGGCCAAGTGCCTGACCATGTACTCATCGACGGCAATTGGGATTTCGTTGGGGGCAAGACGACCAAAATTGTAAAAGGAGACGCCAAATGCCTTTCGATTGCAGCGGCA
>JBDNHG010000854.1:0-4024 GCA_041688925.1 Acidimicrobiales bacterium
CTGCCTACTCGCGCAATCTCTAAGCCAGACCTGGGGCCCGACCCGGCGCCAGAGCGCTAGAACTCGCTCTCGGTGGGTAGCTCGTCTGGTGGCAGCGGTCGGTTGCTGATCTTGTACTTGTCGTAGACGACGGCATCACACGCCGGGCACAACCACACCTGGCGGAAACTCTGTATCGACAGTTGAGTGCCGCGGCTCTTCTCGACCAACGCCTGCACTGCTTCGCGCATGTCGTTTCCGTCGCATCGATCGCAGGTTGGGCGTGCGGCTGGATCGCGCACCCACTCGGCACTGCAGACCTCGCAGACGAGCGCGATGAGTGCGCCACGGCGTTCGCCTCGCAGCTGGTCAGCCTCGCCGCACCCCGGGCAGGAGATGTCGAACGTCATCAGCGCCCGGCCGCTCGATCTTCGAGTCGACGCGCAGTGAGCAGGCCCATAACCGCTTGGTCGACGAGATCGTCGAGCACCGCATCTGTGCCGGGTCGCAGCAGTGCCAAGGCGCCCGCCGTTACTTTGAGGCTCTTGCGGATTGCCTTGTTGAGTGCCGCCAGTTCATTGTCGGGCTTCGAGGCAATTGCGATGATGAAGTACGGCCCATCGATCCATGAGACCAGGTCGGCGTCGGGAATGGTGTCCGCCAGAAAGCTGCCGATTTCCTGGGTGGCCATCGCAACATCATCAGGCGGCAGCGACTCGAATTCGTCGAGTGACAGTGCCTCGACAGCAACGAGCAGCGGCTGAATCCGAGCGCCGGCCTCGGGTGAGGCAAGCCATGCGCCCAGCGTGTCGAGACCGAAAGCCACCACCGGCTGCTGATCGGCATCTGCCGCGTTCGTGAGCATGGTGGAGAACGCTCCGCCGGGTGCCGTGGGTGGTGGCGTGGCTTCTGCTGCATCTGGCGTTGCTGCTGCGACGGTCGCCTGGGCGGCGGTCAGCGATGGGCTGACTTCTGGCTCGAGTCCACGAGGTGGCAGTTCCGACGGGGGGGCGTGCTCGGTGGTCTTGCCCGGAGCTGAGTCGGCGACAAGACCGAGCGTCGATGCAGGTCTGGCATCGGCGACCAGTCCGCTCGCAGGAATCTTGGCTGGAGTGAGCCCGGGCGGTGCCTCGTGAACGGTCGAGCCGGAAAGTTCAGACGCGGCTTCGGCCAGCTCAGCTGCGCAAATGCTGGCAATGTCGCGATCGAATGTGAGCAGCGGATTGTCGTCGTCGACCAGCGCGTCGGGGACGATCAGGTCGGGAAAGGAGAGCTTGCGGGGCGACTGTGCGTCAGGCGCCGGCGATGAGATTATGGATCGGGGTCCGGATGACGGCGTCGACTCGAAGTTCTCCATCTCGGCGCGGAAGTCGTTGGTAGGGATCTCGCGCATCCATGAGGTCCACTCGCTGAGTGATGTCTCACGCTGCTCGATCTCGCGGCGAACTCGCAGAAGCGACGCAAACGCTGCGCTGATGAGCAACGCACAGATGGCGACGGCCGGTAGCGAACGCGAGCTCGCCATGCGGCTGAGCCAACCCTGGATCGCTGTGCCGCACAGCGCGACCGAGAGCAAACTGAGCGCAGCACGCGAAACGCGGGGCGATTCGTCGGGGATGGTGAACGACCGTTCGTGGCGAGGTGAACGGTCCCATGCCAGCAGGATGAGCGCAAAAGCGGCACCCACCAGCACGATCGCCGCCCATTCGTTGCGCAGCGCGATGGTGTCGGCCGCGAGCGTGCACACACCGGCGATCATCGTGACTGCGACCGAAAAAGTTGGGCTTCGTCGCACGAACGCAAGCGAAATCAAACCGGCAAGCAGCAGCCCATTGCCGACGCCAAGAATCGACAGAATCGCCTGGTCGGGTTGGCTCCATACCGTGACCGACTCGGCAAATGGTGGGCTGATCCAGTTCAGTGCGCCCCAGGCGAGGGCGGCGACGGCCGATATCCATGCGAGCGGTGGGCTGAAGCGGTCGCGTTCGGCGGCGATCAGCAGCAGGCCGAGACCAACGAGTGCGCTGGTTGCTGCGGCGATCAGCATGGTCGGCCGGCTGTCGAGATCGCCGTATCCGTTGGCGGCTGCCAATCGTGCAAAAAGACCCAGCGCCGCACCGATGCCTGCGCACCCGAGTCTGAATGGTCGAGAAAGCCGTTCGGTCTTCGTCGCAGAGGAAGAAGCCGGTGTGGCGGTCGGTTGCGCTTCGGGCGGGGCGACGAGCGGTGTCATGGTCATGTGTCGCTTCCGAAGTCGGCCATGCCAACAGCGTCGGCTTCCCAGCGCCAGTCGGTTCGAGTCGCCACCATGCGTTCGCCGGCCCGCATGAAGAAGTCAAGGATCGCGATGTAGTCGTCGTCGCCCTGTGCCCGGTGCGGAATGATCGCTGTGGGATCGGCGGTATCGATGATGAGTCGGGCCGCGCTTATAGCGGCAATGTGACGGTCGAGAGCGGTGGACGCTCGGTGGGAGACATCGGTGGCAGCAGCGAACTCTTCGTTGGAGTCGATCAGAAACGAGAGCGAACTCACCACATCATCGGCGCGCTGGCGAATAATGGTGGCCGCCTCGCTGGTGAAGCCGGCGCTTCCTCCCGCAAGATCAGCGAACGGTCCTGCGTAGCTATACAAGATGTTGACCGCCGCAGCTGAGCGCACACGCATGTCGATGAGCGGTTGGCCTTCGCCCTGGTTGGTCACCGGCCCGGGCGCAACAAGAGCTGCATTGCCGGTGCATTGTTCGGACGGGATCAGCACCTCGCTGCCTTCGACGTTGGTCGGCGGGATCGTCGCACAGGGTTCGTCGTCGTCGGCGCCGTACACGAGCACCCAGCGATCTTGTTCATTGGTGATGACCAGTCCCGTGCCTTGGGGCTGCACACAGGTTCCGGCACTGGGATAGGCGTCGGAGGCCAACACGCTGTCACAACCCTGGTCGGCCTCTGGATGATGCGCTGGAAGGCGGTCGGCGATCTCTGCGTAGGCCTGCTCGACGGCCTCGTTGGCGACCGACAGGTTCGGGTTGGTGGCGATCTCGGCGACGAGTTTCTCGAATGCCGGGTCATCTTCGATGACGGCAAGGTTCGCGAATGCCTCGGCGAGGTTCGGGCGCAGCACGCCGGGGGAGAGGACGACAAGAGCACGGGCCGTCGACAGCGCAGAGATGTCGGTCGTCAGCCGATCGTCACTTGCACGAACAATGGAGAGCCCGATCATCGCACCGGACTCGTCGCTGAGCTGTACCAGCGCCGCCATGTCGGCGGGCAGTTCGATCTCGGTTCCGGCGCCGTCGAAGCTTCGTCGACTTTCAGACGCTGGCAGGCCCAGCACGGTGATCACGGTGCCGTCTGACGTCGGCAACCCGGTGACCGTGACCGTTGTTGTCTCGAGTGCAACCGGCGACCGGTCGGGCATCGCCACGTCACTGGCTTGGCGCGCCTGCAACACCGCGAGCGCAGTGATCACGATGGCAGCGAGGATGGCACACAACGAGACCATCCGCCACAGGCCAGAGCGCTCGGTGAGCTTCGGTGATTCTGTGGACGGCTCGTCGAGTTGTGCGAGGTCAGTGGTGTTTGCAAGGTCGGTCATAGGCGCGAATCAGGGACGACGCTACTACCGCATCTCGGCCCAAACAGAGAACCCAAAGGCTAGAGGCGTATTTCCGGTTGCACTCGAAGAATGAGGCCGTAGCATCGTCAACCCAGGGCGATTAGCTCAGTTGGCTAGAGCACTGCCTTCACACGGCAGGGGTCGTTGGTTCAAGTCCAATATCGCCCACCATTGGTTCGTGGATAGCACAACGCGATTCACTACTGCGTGTCCGTCCGATCGGCAACCGTTGTGAACTGCCGGCGAACGGCATCGATAAGCCATACGGGTGTGCTCACGAGGGCCAGCCGTCGTTGATCCGCAGAATCACGTCTTCCAGCAGCTGTGACTTTCCGAGATCTGGCTCCGTGTACTATCGAGCATGCCTCACCACTCAGGGCCGGTCTGCGTAATTGGCGCTGGCATCATCGGCGCTTCAGCCGCATTCCACCTC
>JBDNHG010000855.1:0-5452 GCA_041688925.1 Acidimicrobiales bacterium
ACCTCGAGCACGAGGCGGTCCTCGAAGAGGGCGACATCATCTGGGTGCCGCCGACGGCGCTGGCGCGGGTCGGCCTGGCCCTGCAGCAGCTTCTCCTGCCCCTGCAGCCGGCCGCCGCCACGGAGGCGGCGCCGGCGAGGATCTCCAGCGGCTTCGAGGCCGTGTCGTCTCGCTTCGGCGAAGCGGACCAACGTCTGCTTCCCGTCGCGCTTCTGGGGCCGCTCGAGCCCGCGGTCACGAAACCAATGTCGGGCCCGAAGCTGGCACGGCTGCTACACGGGTCGGGGACAACTGTCTCAACGTCTTGAGGAAATAGCTATTTCTGCAATGGTCATTGACAGGAAGACGGTAGCGTGTGGCGAGCGGCAGGAATGCCGATTACAACGGCACGCTGCTCGGGGTCCCTCGATAGCGAAAATGCCCATTGTTTCCACATGAGGAGAAACACAATGAAGAAGTCCCTACTCGTCGTTGCGCTGTGTGCGTTTGCGATATTCGGTACCGGCGCCACTGCGCTGGCGCAAGACACCGTGCAGCTGACATCCAGCCTGAACGGTGCAAGCGAGGTTGGCGATCCAGGTGATCTCGCAGGCAGCGGTTCGGCCACGGTCACCATCGACGCCGCAAGCAACGAGGTGTGTTTCAACGTCTCATACTCAGACATCGACGAAGTTGCCGGCGGTCACATTCACTCTGGCGGCGCTGGTTCGAACGGCGACGTCGTCGTCGACTTCGCTCTCGATGCTACGAAGACCGAGGGTTGTATCACTGGCGAAGCGGCTACCGTCGCTTCGATTCTCGCCAGCCCTGAGCTGTTCTATGTAAACGTTCACACCGGACCGTTCCCTGGTGGCGCGATTCGTGGCCAGCTTTCGGGTCCCCCAGCAGCTGCTGCTCCAGCCGCCACCGCTACCCCAGAGGCGACCGCTACCCCAGCGGCTGACGATGCCGCTGCAACCACGACTGAAGCACCAGCAGCTACAACCACCGAAGAACTCGCCTTCACCGGTGACATGACCGGTTTTCTTGCCATTGCAGGCGCGGCCTTGCTCGTGACCGGCGGTGGCATGGTCGTCGCTGCACGCCGTCGCAGCTGACATAACGTTTGCTCGATTGTCTTGACATCAGCCCTGATGGGCGGTCGAGCTTCGACAAACAAACTAATCAAAAAGAAAGGACCCGCAGCGCAAGCTGCGGGTCCTTTCGTGTTCTTGGAGTGTGTTCTAGGAGCGGGCTATTGGCTGCCCGCAGTCAACGCCGAATGGATCAGACTGCGGAGAAGTTCTTCTGGCCCTTGACCTTGCCGTCGGAACGAAGCTTGATCAGGTGAGCCAACACATTGTTCGCAGCGAGTTCAGCGATGTCTTCATCGACCTCGCTATACACCGACGCGATGACGTCTTCAACACGCATTGTGTTGCTTCCCAATGCGGCGAGAATCTCGGATTCGCGAGCAAGACGGTGGTCGATGTATTCCTGCACGACTACCTTTGGCTCTTCGATCACATAGCCGTGCGCCGGGGCGATGCGCTTGAGGCGCAGCTTCTTGAGCGACTCGAGCGACTTGAGGTACGCCTCCATGTCGCCATCGGGTGGTGCGTTGAGACCAACGCTGGGGCCGTCGACGATCAGATCGCCTGAGAGCAGCATGCGCTCTTCTTCGAGCATGAAGCCAACGTTCTTGGCCGACGTGCCCGGCAGGTGACGAGTGGTGAGGCGGAACTCGGTGCCAACAAGTTGTTGACCGTCTTCGAGCACGACATCGCATTCGATATCGCACATCGCCATGACGATTGCGCCAGTTTGTTCCTTGAGCGCAGGGACGGCGCCAGCATGCTGGTCGCCCGGGTTGGTCACGAGGATCCAGCGGAGCAAATCGCCGCCGCAACCAATGATTGCGTCGAGATGGCCCTGGTCCATTGGACCCGGATCGATCACGGCGATCTCGTCGATGCCAACCCTGTAGGTGTTGGTGCCGAGGCCAGTGGTTGGGCCGGGGTTCATCGCAAGAATGCGGCGAGCCATGGGGCTGAGAGCTCGAGCCACGCCGGGCACGATTTCCTCTCTTACCTCCTCCTCGTCTTCCTCAACCGGGTTGGTCATGAGCTTGATTCTGCTATTCATCTGAAGGCAATTCCGTGGTCGGGATGTGGTCGTCAACGACCTCATCAACGTCAATGAATGTGCGGCCTGCTCGCCTGGACGAACCAGAACGGGCGCCGAAATTGGTGCCGAACGCAAAGCCACCTGAGGTACCTGCGACCGAAACTCTGCCGCTGAATCGCTTCAGCAACAGGACCCGTGCCATGACACGGAGCGGTGGGATGAACATGCTCAGGCCCACGGCATCGGTGAAGAAGCCAGGGGTGAGCAGCAATGCGCCACCGAAAATCATGAGGGCTGCGTCAGCGAGTTCCTTCGATGGCACCTCGCCCCGGGCGAGTGCTGCCCGAATGCGGTTGATAGCACCAGCGGTTTGCCACTTCATCAACGATGCGCCAATAGTGCTGATTGACAGCAACAAAATGATCGAAAGTAGCCAGCCGATGCTGTCGGCAACCTGGAAGAGAACGTACAGCTCAACCACAGGCACGATGACCAATAGCAAGAAGACGAACCCGAACATGAGTACCTAAGTCTACGGACCAATGCCTCGGTTGGCTCCGCGGGGCGGGTTAGGCTCCCGTTTTTGCCGATTTTGGCTACAGATTGCGCCCAGAAAATGCCACGAACACCCTAGTTCTGCTGGCAGCGGGGGCAAAAATACG
Organism: Acidimicrobiales bacterium; assembly: GCA_041688925.1. Classification (GTDB taxonomy): domain Bacteria; phylum Actinomycetota; class Acidimicrobiia; order Acidimicrobiales; family UBA10347; genus UBA10347. Next base: position 2,769 of record JBDNHG010000855.1, read on the forward strand.
ACGAGCGAGCCTGATCACCATGGTTTCGCATCTCGATCGCCGTGCGGCAGCGAAGGCAAGGCTGACGTCGGCGGTCATAGACCGCCAATCCGCTCGGGACGGTGGTGCGCCTGGCGGTCGTCAGGTTCATTCGTAGCTGACGGGCCGCCGTCGTGTACAACTGTGTTCGGGTCTCGACGGTGACCTGTTCGATCGGCGTGAATGGCGAAACCTTGCATGCCCACAAGGCCTCGCTTTTGTAGACATTGCCGATGCCGGCGGCGATGCGCTGGTCGAGTAGCACGTCGGCGATCGAGGTGCCTGGTTCGGCGATAGTGGCCGCTCGTTCGACGATGAGTTCGATGTCGGCATCGGGCAGACAAAGATCAGGGCCGAGGTGCGACAGTGGATTCGGTTGTCCATCGAGATCTCGCTAGGTACGCACCGTTGGCGCCGCGAAACACACGGCAACCCAATCGTTGACTTCGACGATGACTCGGGCCAGATGCGCTGGTTCTTGCCATCGCTCATGGGTGCGATAGAGATGCCACGATCCGGTCATCATCATGTGGGTTTGCAACACGAGGTGTCGCGGGAAACGAATCAGCAGGTGTTTGCCTACAGCATCGACCGCTGAAATCAGGTCGCCGACTCTCGGTCGATCGCCGACGAGTCGAGGCGCTTCGAACCGCACGAGCTTTTAACCCTCGAGCGCCGGACGCAAGCGATTCGCGGTGCGGTGAATCGTGTCGCCCTCAGGCATGGACGGTCACCGAGTTGACGAGGTGCAATCTCGTCAGTCTGCCAACCACTGTCGGAACGTCTCGGTGCCTCGATCGCCGGTTTTGGTGACATGCACGCCGGCCAGAGCCTCGGCCAACACGCCGACCTTGGGCAGCGGAACCTTGCGCGGAATCGTCTTGCGAGCCTGCTTGTAGATGTGAGTCACATCGGCGAAGCGCATCAGCTCGGGGCCGCCGTAGTCACGTACCCGTTGCGACGGGCCAACTTGTATGAGGCCCACAAGACGGCCTGCCACGTCGTTGGGTGAGACGGGTTGAATCGGTGTTGCTTTGGGCAACGGCAGCCACGGGCCCTGCAGCAGTTTCTCGACGGCTGGATGCGTGTGGGTGATGCGTTGGATCGTGTAGCCGAGCCCGTCGGTCTGTTCGACGACCTGTTCGGCCTGCCACAACTTCTTGCGGTGGCTCAGCGAGCTGACATCGGCGCCGACCCGCGACAGAAAGATCAGATGCACGTCGCGATCAGCGCACGCTGCCGCCATTGCTCGAACCGATTCGGGGATGTCGTGGCTTCCGCCCGGCCGGGCATCGGCGGTGTGGATCAGGGTCGAGATGCCTTCGAGTGCGGCGCTGATGCTGCTGTGCGTGTCGAGCTCGACCATGACCTGCCCATCGGCGATGAGGTCATGGTCGATCGACGTCATCGGCCCGACGGCGTCGCCAACCGCAGCGACGGGTGTGAAGCCGTACTTGACCAACCGCGGCAGGATCGCTTTGCCAATCGGGCGATCGGTTCCGGTCACCAACACTCGAGTCATAGTCGGGCACGCTATCTGTTTTCTTGTGCGGGCTGCTCTCGCAGCATCGTGACGGCGGCCTTCAGCTGGTTTCGAGCTGTGCGGTGAGAAAGTCGCCGACGACGCCGACAGCCTCGCTCATATACGCCTTGCCATCAGGACCCGTGTAGTAGTGCGTCGCGCCCTGGACCATGTGCAGCTGTTTGCGGTCGTGGGTGATCGATGCGAACAGCCGCTGAGTATGGCTTGGAGTGCACGCGTCGTCGGCGGTGCTTCCAATCACGAGCACGGGCACGCTGACGCCATGTCCTGCGGCGACGGCGATTCGTTCGCAGCCTCGCGGCGTTCCGATGCGAATTGTTACGTCCCCTGGGGACGTAACAATTGCTTGGCTCGTGACGAGGTGCATTTCCGGAATAGATGCTTGGTGAACGGGTTGAGAAGAACCGTGCCGGTTCGAGAAATCGGCAAAGCCTCGACCTGGTGGAGTTCTCCCGCTCTACTGGGTCTGGGCAGACAAATCGAGCGACGTCACGGCTTGTAACTCCAGCCGCGGTAGCCGCGAGTGAAACCGGCGCCTTCGAGGATGTCCTTGAGCGGCGAGTCGCCTGCTGGTTCGCCGTTGATCTTGGTGATCTCGAAGCGGGCTCGACCCTGGTCGACGGTGCGAGCCAGCGCTTTGGCCCAGCCGGGTCGAATGGTGGCGTCGGGGAACGAGATAAGGCTTTTGCCGCCCCGCTCGAGGTAGACGAGAGGCTCGCCATTGTCGATGACGACGAGGGCCGCGGCGCTGCGCGAGGGTCGGCCGTCTGATTCGGGCCAGGGGAGTGATGCCCCGAACGGTTGCCCAGGGTCGGTGGCGGCGAGCACGAACAGGTCGTCGTCTTCGCCTCGGCGTCGTAGCCGGTCGACGGCGCCCGACAACGCGAATTGGGCTGCGCCCAAGCCGGCGACGAAGTAGCCGCGGCGCACCTTGCCCTGTTCTTCGAGGGCTTTGAGAACGGGGTAGACGCCGGCGAAGCCGCCTTCGATGCCTTCGCCGAGAGCGGCTTCACGTGTCAGCACGCCATAGCGCTCGAGCAGCTGCACCGCCCGGGCGTGAGCCGATGCTGTCGGGGTCGGGCGGGGTTCGAGCAGCGGTGCCACCCACGACCAGCGGCCCCCC
>JBDNHG010000856.1:0-3098 GCA_041688925.1 Acidimicrobiales bacterium
CGAACAGCTTGCGCACATGGTCGAAGACGCCTGTGTAGGTGGCCGGGTTCGAGCGTGGGGTGCGGCCGATTGGTTGCTGATCAATGTTGATGACCTTGTCGAGGTGTTCGATGCCCTCGATGGTCTTGTGTCGCCCAGGCACCCTCTTCGACTTATAGATGGTCTGCATCAGCGACCGATACAGGATCGAATTGACCAGTGTGCTCTTGCCCGAACCCGACACGCCCGTCACGGCTACGAAGCAGCCGAGCGGGAACTCGACATCGAGGTTTTGTAGATTGTTCTCGGTCGCGCCCCGAACGGTGATGACGTCGCCATTCGGTTGGCGACGGATCGAGGGAACCGGGATCGCTTTCTTGCCCGATAGGTACTGACCAGTGAGCGACTTCTTGTTCTTGAGCAGCTGCTTGTAGGTGCCCGAGTGGACGACCTCGCCGCCGTGTTCACCGGCGCCTGGGCCGATGTCGACAATATGGTCAGCGATCTGCATGGTCTCTTCGTCATGCTCGACGACAAGCACCGTGTTACCCAGATCGCGGAGGCGGACCAGCGTCTCGATAAGCCGTTTGTTATCGCGCTGATGAAGACCAATCGATGGTTCGTCGAGCACATAGAGCACGCCAACAAGACCGCTGCCGATCTGAGAAGCCAATCGGATGCGCTGGGCCTCGCCGCCAGACAATGTGCCAGCAGAGCGACCAAGCGAGAGATACTCGAGGCCGACGTCAATCAGGAATCCGATGCGGGCGTTGATCTCTTTCATCACCTCGCTGGCAATCAGGAGGTCGCGGTCGCTGAGCTGGAGTTCGGCCAGCACCTTGGCAGCATCGCGGATCGACATCGCACAGATCTCGGCGATGTTGCGCCCATCGACGGTGACCGCCAAGGACAGCGGGCGGAGGCGAGCGCCATCGCAGTGCGAACACGGCACCTCGCGCATGTAACCCTCGATCTGCTCACGTTGGCGATCGCTTTCACTTTCGGAATGGCGCCGAATGAGGTAAGGAACAACACCTTCGTAGTTCGCCTGATAGCTGCGGCGGCGTCCGTAACGATTCTTGTACGAGACTTCGACCTTGCTCTTGGTGCCGCCGTACAGCAACAACTTCTGCTTCGCCTTCGGGAGCTTGGCGAAGGGCGCGTTGATATCGATCTTGTTGTCTTCGCACACCGCTTCGAGCAGTCGCTCGAAGTAGCGCGAACGACCGCCGCCCCACACGGTGATGGCGCCTTCGGCGACACTGATGTCCTCATTGGGAATGATCAGCGAAGGATCGACTTCGAACCGAGTGCCGAGACCGTCACAGTGTTGGCAGGCGCCATAGGGCGAGTTAAACGAGAAGTTGCGCGGTGCAATCTCGTCGAACGACTTGCCATCACTGGGACGCGACAGATGTTCACTGAACGTGAGGACCTCGGTCTCTGCGTCGCTGTCTTTGGCCGGCACGATCTCGATCTGGGCCAGGCCTTCGGCAAGGCCGAGCGCTGTTTCAAGCGACTCGGTGAGCCGACGGTCGATACCATCGCGCTGCACCAGTCGGTCGACGATGACCTCGATGTTGTGGATCTCGTAGCGTTCGAGCTGGAGCTTGGGGTGGCCCTCATCGTCGTCGCCGGCGATGTCGGCCAAGTCGTAGACCTGGCCGTCGATGCGAACACGGGCGAACCCGTCGGCGGCAAGGTCGGCAACCAACGTCTCGTAGGTGCCTTTGCGGCCCCGCACGACGGGCGCGATGACCTGGAAACGAGTTCCCTCGGGCAGGGTCAGTATGCGGTCAACAATCTGCTGCGGGGTCTGGCGCACGAGCCGTTCGCCGGTTTCGGGATCGTGTGGGATGCCAATGCGGGCGAACAGCAACCGCAGATAGTCGTAGACCTCGGTGATCGTGCCGACGGTCGATCGAGGGTTGCGCGATGCGCTCTTCTGGTCGATCGAGATCGCTGGCGACAAGCCCTCGATGAAATCGACGTCGGGCTTGTCCATCTGGCCCAAGAACTGTCGGGCATACGCCGACAACGATTCGACGTAGCGCCGTTGCCCCTCGGCATAGATCGTGTCGAACGCCAGCGACGACTTGCCAGAGCCGGACAGACCCGTGAAGACGATCAGCTTGTTGCGCGGCAGATCGACGTTGATGTTCTTCAGGTTGTGTTCGCGCGCCCCTTGGACGATCAACCGCTCCATGTCACCGCTCGCTTCGCTGCTCCTGGCAATTCGCGCCGGTCGCTCGCGTGGCGAGCTTCCGTACCGAGTTGCACCTTCTTGCTGCGCAAATTCATTTCTACAATTCGCAGACCTGCTCGCGCCGGAGCGAACCGACTCCGTGCATGTACGCACCCTATCCACTGCACCCTCTCGAACATGCGTTCTACAGAGCCGAATCCGGGGGCACGCCATCGCCCCACGTTTCGGCGATACGCACTCCCATCGGGGTCGACGGTGGCCACGCGACAAACGGCCACAATTCCTCGGCGATTCGACGCCAGTTGGCTGTGGCTTCGAGTTCGCCGAACACGGCAAGCAACCCCAAGTTGATGCGCTGCACAATTGTGTAGTCCGGCGGCATGTTCGTGTACTGGGCGATGCCGTCGGACGCCTCGCTGAAGGCAAAGATCTTGCGCACCGTCTCGGACGCATACTCAGGCGTGGTCGTGTATTCCTCGTCGTTACGAACGAACTCGTAGAAGTGACCGAAGTACTCGCGCAGCTGCTCTTCCGAGACTTTCTGCTCGGCTTCGGGTGCAAGTAGGCGTTGCCGGATCGCCTCGGAGCGGTACGTAACCATGTCGTCGTCGATCACCATGGCCTTGATGAGGGTCATGAAACCCTCGACAGCAGCGTCGTCGAAGTGTTTGACCAGCCCATAGTCGAGGAAGGTCACCTCTCCCCCGGGCCGAAAAATATAGTTGCCCGGATGGGGGTCGCCATTGAACGCTTTGAGCTTGTACATCGAGCCGAACGTGAATCGGTAGAGCGTCTCGGCCGCAAGATTGCGCTCATGCTGGGACCACGTCAGCACTTCGTCGAAGCGATGACCGGTCGCAAGCTCGGTCGTGAGTACTCGCCGAGTCGAGTGTTCGAATACGACCCCCGGAAC
>JBDNHG010000857.1:0-9141 GCA_041688925.1 Acidimicrobiales bacterium
CCGCGGCATGTTTGTTGCCCAAGAGATCAAACCTCAGGCCAAGGTGCTGGCCACCGACCGCGAGATCGAATGGCAGGTCGTCGACTATGACGAGTTGCGGGGCATCGAACCCAAAGAACCACGCCTCTTCTGACTCGGCGCCAAGGTCTGGAACTAGCGCTTCACGCCAGCTCGGGCGATGGCGGCTTGGTGGGCGCGGGCTTCGATCGCGTCCTCGAGCGGACGCAAGACGATGTCGGCGCCATAGCGATGGTCGAGTGCCCAGCCGAGCAATAGATCGGCGACCCACGGGTTCTTCGGAAGTAGCGGACCGTGCAAATAGGTGCCGATGACATGGGCGACAACGGCACCCTCATAACCACTCTCGCCGTCGTTCCCGTGCCCGCTGACCACTCGTCCGAGCGGCGAACAACCAGCGCCGAGCCGGGTTCGTCCGACATGGTTTTCATAGCCGACGACACGTTGCACCGTGCCATCGATTGTGGCGTCGATCACGAGATCGCCGATCAGGCGACTGTCGCCCGCCTCGGTTACGAGGTCGAGGATGCCAAGACCCGGCAATTTGGTTCCGTCAGCGGTCGTGTAACTGTCACCGGCAAGCTGGATGCCACCGCAGACATAGAGCTGAGCGGCGCCGGCGTCTGCCGCTGATTGCAGCGCGGTGGCATGGCGGACAAGATCTTTGGCAACAAGGTTCTGATCTCGATCCTGGCCGCCACCCAAGTAGTACAGGTCGTGTTCTCCGGCAACAATCTCGTCGCCGAGTCCAACGTTGGTGACCTCGAGCCGCATGCCGCGCCATGCCAACCGTTGGCGGAACACCGCAATATTGCCGCGATCAGCGTAGATGTTCATCATCTCGGGATACAGGTGGCAGAGTCGCACGGCGTGCAGCGAGCTCATTCGTCGGCACTCCAGTAGGCAGCGGTGTGACCTCGTTGGGTCAGCACCCAGCGCAGATCGAGCATGGCGGTGTAGGTCGGGAGGGCAAACAGTGTGTGTGCTGCCGGGGTATTGGCGAGCGCAACGTCAAGGGCCTTTGCCGGGTCAGGAGCGACCTTGAGCTTGTCCATATCGAAACCGCCATATTGGAACCGCAGCGCGAGATCCCAGGCGCGGTCGCCACCGAGCGTCAGCGAACCGAGACGAGGCTTGAGCTGCTCCCAGTCGGCATCCCAGATCCAGCTGACGTCCTGGCCGTCGGCGGTGCGGTCGTTCAGCAACACCAGCACATGCAGCTTGTCGGGTGAGCTCAGAATGGTGCGCACGTTCTGGTTCACGCCAGTCGGGTTTTTGGCGAGCAGCAGTTGAATGTGTTTCTCGCCGATCTGCACGACTTCGCCACGGCCGAACGCGGGGTGAGTGTCGGCGATGGCTCGGGCCACAGCGTGCGCCTCTTGCGGCCGGTTATTTTGCTCGGCGAGCGCCCATGAAGCAGCGAAGCTGGCCACGATGTTGTACGAGTTATGCAGGCCAGGCAGCGGCGACTCGATGGCGAGTTCGACCAGATTGCCAGCACCCGAGGGATACCGCAGCGTCACGGTTTGGCCCTCGGGAGAGAGCGAGAGGTCGGTGGCGGTGATGGTCGGCGTCGGGCGGGTCGCTTCGCAGTTTGGGCAATTCCAGTGGCCGAGATGGCCGACCAAAACCACACGGTGATCGAGCGGCGACCCGCAGTTGCGACAGGTCGTTGCATCGGCGGCATGCTCACGATGGTCCATTGCGTAGTGGGTGTCACCGACCCCGAACCACACGACGTTGCTGCGTCCGTGCCCGAGCGCTGCGATGTTGGGATCGTCGGCGTTGAGCACCAGCAGTGGCGGCACCGGTTGTTCATCGAGCTGGTCAAGAACCGCGCTCCACTTGTCGACCAGCGTTTCGAGTTCGCCGTAACGATCGAGTTGGTCCCGGAACAGATTCATCAGCACGACGACGCGTGGCAGAGTCGAGATGGCCACGGCCCCAAGTGCGGCCTCATCGACCTCGAATACCCCCAGGTCGGCGCCTTTGTGGCCCTTGAGCAGAGCAGCAGCGATGCCTCGTTCGAGATTGGAGCCCTCGGTATTTGTGACCAGGTGGTAGCCGGCAATACCCGTCGCAGCGGCGAGTAATCGGGTTGTGGTTGTCTTGCCGTTCGTGGCCGAAACCAGCACACTTCCGTGGTGCAGTTCGGCAGCATATTCAGCGACAGCGTTCGGCCGCAGCCTGAGCAGGACGACACCGGGAAGCGTTGTGCCTCCACCCCGACCCAGCCGTCTGCTGAGCCAGCCCGAAGCGTTCGCGGCGAACGCGGCCAGTCGTCTCACCCTCGTGAGGGTAGGTCGTCACGGCACTGGGCGGAGGTAGCCAGGCCAATCACCTCAGTCATTTGTCCTAGGAACAGTACCAAGGTGTGTCGTGAGCGTTTATCGGGTGAGGGGCTTGTACTTGAGACGCGTTGGCTGGTCGGCAGCGGCGCCGAGTTCCTTGCGCCGGAACGCCTCGTAATCGCTGAAGTTTCCTTCGAACCAACGCACCTGCGAGTCGCCCTCGAAGGCGAGGGTGTGGGTGGCGATTCGGTCGAGGAACCAACGATCGTGGCTGATGATCACGGCGCAACCAGCGTAACTCTCGAGCGCATTTTCGAGTGAGCGCAAGGTTTCGATGTCGAGGTCGTTTGTTGGCTCATCGAGCAGCAACACATTGGCGCTGCTGCGCAGCACTTTTGCCAGGTGGACGCGGTTGCGCTCACCACCGGAAAGGTGGCCGACCAGCTTCTGCTGGTCGGGGCCTTTGAAGTTGAACGACGCCACATAGGCACGTGCGTTGATCTCTCGTCCACCTAGTTCGATGACATCTTGGCCATCGCAGATCTCGGCGTAGACCGTTCGATCGGGATCGAGCGCATCACGGCTCTGATCGACATAGCCGAGCTGCACGGTCTCGCCGACCCGCAGGTCGCCGTCGTCGGGTGTCTCGGTGCCCGTGACCATGCGGAACAGCGTGGTCTTACCGGCACCGTTAGCACCGATGATGCCCACAATGCCAGCCGGGGGAAGCGAAAACGTCAGGTCGTCGATCAACAGTTTGTCGCCGAATCCCTTGCTGAGATTCTTGGCTTCGATCACGACATCGCCCAGGCGCTTGTTTGCCGGGATCTCGATCTCGAGCTTCTCATCGCGCATCGTGGCTTCTTTGGCCTCGTTGACGAGCTTGTCGTAGTTCGCCAATCGGGCCTTGCCCTTTGACTGACGAGCCTTTGGCGCCATGCGAATCCACTCGAGCTCGGTCTTCAAGCTCTTCTTACGCGACACGTTGCGGCGGTCTTCTAGCGCCATGCGAGCCTCTTTGGCTTCGAGCCAGGCGCTGTAGTTGCCTTCGAACGGTATGCCCTTGCCATAGTCGAGCTCGAGAATCCAGCCGGCCACATTGTCGAGGAAGTACCGGTCGTGTGTTACCGCAATGACGGTGCCGGCGTAGTCAGCCAGGTGGCGTTCGAGCCATGCAACCGATTCGGCGTCGAGGTGGTTTGTGGGCTCATCGAGCAGCAAGAGGTCAGGCTTTGACAGCAGCAGGCGGGCCAGCGCTACTCGACGCTTTTCGCCACCTGACAACGTGGAGACGTCGGCTTCTGCTGGGGGAGTGCGCAATGCGTCCATTGCGATCTCGATTGTGCGCTTGACGTCCCAGCCTTCTTTGGCATCGAGCTGCTTTTCGATCTCGGCCTGCTGCGTGCCGAGCTTGTCATAGTCAGCCTCGGGGTCAGCCCAACCAGCGAGCACTTCGTCGTACTGCTTGAGTAGTTCGGCGATATCGCCGATGCCATCAAGGATGTTGTCGTAGACGTTCTTGTCGTTGTCGAGCTGGGGCTCTTGCATGAGCATGCCGACCGTGTTGCGCGGGGTCAGGCGAAGCTCGCCGAGGTAGTCCTCGTCGATACCGGCCATGATTTTGAGCAGCGTCGATTTGCCAGCGCCGTTGGGTCCAAGGACGCCAATCTTCGCTCCATACATGAAAGACAGGGTGATGTCTTTGATGAGATCTCGATCAGGCGGAATGAACTTCCCGATCTTGTGCATTGTCATGATGTAGTCAGCCATCGGGCATGCATCCTAGGCCGTGGGTGTATCGATCCTCGGTCCTGTGGCGTGCGAGTTTACTCAGGGTTGGGCAATGAGGGCCTTGAGCACGACTTGGCCCGACGACTCGGTTTGGGCTTCTTGCTGCAGCGTGATGGTGAGCAGGGGATAATCGTCGGTCGACACGCCGGCCCACAGCTCGATGGGGCCATCGCCGCTTCGCAGATGGAATGTGCCGGCGCTGACACCGACCTCGGCGTCCTTGCGCAGCCATGCCTGGTAATACGTGCCCGGAGCAGCTGGGGGTAGATCGGTCACCCGGATCACGATGCGCGTGCCCTCGGGAGTGTCGGTGATTTCAGCGACAGCAGACGCTCGAGGTGCCAGCTCGGTACCGGCCAGAGCGAGTTCGAGGTCGGCATCTGAACCGCCGAGGCGCGTCATTCCGAGCAGCCCCACGACCAGCACCAGGGCTGCGGCGGCACCGAGCGCTGCGGCCTTCCACCGGCTCGGGAAGGCGACGACGTTGGCAGCAGCAGTATTATCGACAGAGGGGCGAGCCGCGTCGGGCGCATCGATAGCAGCTTGGTCGGCGGCATGGGGTTCGAACCGCTCGACCTCGGCCAGTACCGACGAAATGATTGATGCTTCGAGCCCATCAGAAACCGGTGCCCATGCTTCGTCTTGCGCGAGCAGCGACGCGATGTCGTCGGGCAGGACGAAATCGTCGTGAAGCTCGGCGTCGTTGAGCGCTGCGTCGTTGCGTTCGGTGGCTTGGGGTTCTGCGTCGTTGCGTTCGTCGTCGGGGCGGTTCGGGGTCATAGCGGCTCAACTCCCTGTACGTCGGAGCCGGCCGTTTGGTTCGCGGTGGGCCCGAGATGTCCGAGCGCCACGGCCAGGCGTTTCTTGGCTCGGCCTGTTCGCGATTTGACGGTTCCGATTGGAATATCGAGTTTCTCGGCGATCTGATGGTGGGTGAGCCCGACAAGGAATGACAACTGCATGACCACGCGTTCTTCGGCCGGGAGCCCATCGAGTGCTTGGCGAACCTCGTAGATCTCCCAGGTGCGTTCGAACGACATCGGCATCACCGCGGTCTCGACCTCTTGCTCGTGAGCGCCCGCGGTCGGGCGGCCTTCACGTCGGATCACATCGATCGCTGTTCGCCGCGCAATCGAATAGAGCCATGGTCTGAACTCGCGGCTGTCGTCATAGGACGCAGCGGCTCGCCACGCCTTGACGAACGTCTGTTGCACGACCTCGGCCACCAACTCGGGCGAACGAAGCATCGATCGGGCGACGGTCTGGACGGCCCCGCTGTACAGCCGGACGACATCTCGCACCGCGTCTTCATCACCAGCCTTGAAGCGGGCCGCCAGGTCATCCATCGGCCCCCATGGTCGCACATGAAAAGAATCTGCGAAATACGCGAACCGAATCAGTGGCCTGGACGTACAGGGACATGACAGCGCCGATCGCCGATCGCTGCGTGGAGGACACGATGACAACGATTTCGAATGCGCACCCGCCGCACCCAGCAACCGTCGCAGCGAGCGATGATCGTGCGCCCGACTCGATCGCAGCACTGCTTGCCGTAGCGGCCGTCGGTGGTGCGGTCGCCCTCGCGCTCGGTACCTACGCAAAGGTCCACACGCCCACCTTCCAGGGCATCGTCGCCTTTGGTTTCCCTGCGGTGCTACCGATGAAAGCTTGGTTCACCACGATTGCGGCGACCCTTGCGCTGGGCCAGGTGACCTCGGCGCTCTGGATGTATGAGCGGCTTCCTGGTGTCGGCGCACCACCCTCGTGGATTTCTCTTGGCCATCGGTGGCTGGGCACGGTCGCATTCCTCTTCACCCTGCCGGTTGCGTACCACTGCTTGTGGGCGCTTGGTTTCAAGGACACCGATAGTCGGGTGCTCGCCCACTCGTTGCTTGGCTGCGCGTTCTATGGAGCATTCACGACAAAGATGCTCATCCTGCGCTCAGACCGCATGCCGAAGAACGCACTGCCGACTGCCGGGGGACTGCTGTTCGCCGTGCTCGTTGCGATCTGGATGACCTCGTCGCTGTGGTTCTTCCGCACGACGGGGTTCCCCGGCGTCTGAACACCGGGGCGAGCGCTGGCCGTCAGGCAGCGGCTCGTCGTTCCACCAAATCGAACCAAACATCACCCTCTGAAAGGACCCCTATGCCTTCGCGCATATCCATCACACTGCTCATCTGCCTGATCGGCGCGGCCGTCGCCGTCGGTGCGCTGTTTCTGCCGCCGCGAGACTTGGCATCGCCGAGCCAGCCCGCTCCGGCGACCGCGCTGACTGCAGCGTCTGGCCCGGCCGAAGTGTCGATCGAGAGCTTCACCTTCACCGCCACGAGTGCCCTGCGCCCAGGACAAATCGTGGTCGTAACCAACAACGACTCAGTGCCGCACACGCTCACGGCAGACGATGGCTCGTTCGACACGGGCCTATTGCAGCCGGGCGCACAGGCCTCGATCACGGTGCCAGGCCAACCGGGCGAGTTCACCTTCTTCTGTGAAGTCCACCCGGCCATGACCGGCTCCTTCACCATCACCACCTGACCACACCCACGTAACCACACCCACTCGACCAGAAAGAGACCACCATGAAAACCCCATCACTCCCACGTCCCGAAAGTGCGGCCGTACCACCCGGCATCAGGGCACAACCAGCGAGATCACGTCGCGGTGTCACGATGGCCGCCCTGCTCGCAACATTCATGCTGCTGGTTGCAGCGTGCGGCAGCGAACCCATTCCAATCTCAGCTCCGGCCAATGGAGCGACCGCCTCGCAGACTCAGGCCGTAGCGGCATCACCCATAGCGATCGGCGCCTCCGACTTCGGTGACATCCTCGTCGACGGGGCTGGCTCCAGTCTGTACGGCTTCACCAATGACAGCGACGGCGTTAGTACCTGCGAGGGCGGGTGCGCCAGCGCCTGGCCACCGCTGCTGGTCGAGTCTGACACTCTGCCAGCGGGGCTCGACGCCACCATATTCTCGGTCATCACACGGTCCGACGGCACGAGTCAGCTCAAGGCCGGCACCTGGCCGCTGTACTTATTCGCCGGTGACACAGGGCCGGGTCAGACCACCGGCCATCTATCAGGTGACGTCTGGTTCCTGGCTGCGCCCGACGGCAGCTTGATCGGCGTCGAACCCACGACGCCTGCGAACGAAGCAGCGGCCGTCGAGAACGCTGCAACGGCACAGCCAACCCTCGCGTCGGCGGCATCGTCGTCGCTCGGCGAGATCCTCGTGAGTGGTGCTGGGCTGACGCTCTATGGCTTCACCAACGATGTCGCTGGGCTGCCCACGTGTGAAGGGGGCTGCGCCGAGGCCTGGCCACCGATCCTGGTGAGCGGAGGCCAGCTGCCAGCGGACCTCAACCCAGCCATCTTCTCGGTTGTTGCTCGCGGCGACGGGAAAAGCCAACTCAAGGCCGGCAAGTGGCCGTTGTATCTGTTCGCCGGTGATACGGCGCCGGGCCAAACGACGGGCCATCTCTCGGGCGACGTCTGGTTTGCTGCCGCCCCCGACGGCTCACTCATCGGCGCTGGCGCCCCCGAGCAAGCAGACCCTGCACCCGCAGAGGTCGAGTCGCCGTATGGCGAACGCACAGACCAGGCTCAGCCAGTCGCAGTCGGCATTGCACAAACCGAGTTCGGTGACATCCTGGTCGACTCGGCCAGCCGCAGCCTGGACGGCTTCGGCAACGACTTCGAGGGTCGCGCAAGCACATGTCTCGACGGATGCGCCGACGCGTGGCCGCCCGTTCTCGTCGACTCTGTTGCGCTGCCTGCCGGCCTCGATACCGAGTTGTTCTCGATAGTCACTCGGCCTGACGGCACCTATCAACTCAAGTCGGGCATCTGGCCGCTCTACCGCTTTGGGGGCGACACCGGATCAGGCCAGACGACTGGTCACCTCTCGGGCGGTGTCTGGTTCCTGGCGTCACCCGATGGCAAGCTGATTGGTTTCGTACCACCAGCGCCCCCTGCGCCGACGCCGGTGGTGTCACCCGCTCCGACATCTGCGCCGGCGCAGCCTGCTGCGACGGCGACACGGGAGCCTGAGCAGCCGATGCCGACCGCTCCGTCCTACGACACGTCGTACGATTCCTCAGACGACGGCTACTAGCCGATTGTTTAACGGCGAAAATGTGATCTCGCAGGGGGAACATCGGCCTGCACGCCGATGTTCTCCTGCTGCGTATCGTCAGGACGGCGACCAAGGTTCTATGGTGGCCGACGTGATTGAAGCAGTGCTGTTTGATTTTGGTGGTGTGATTACCACGAGCCCGTTCGACAACTTCGCGTTGCTCGAAAAGAAGGTAGGGGCCCCGGCCGACACGATTCGTCAGATCAACTCGACGAACCCTGATACCAATGCCTGGGCACAATACGAGCGCAATGACGTCGACGTCGCTGGGTTCTGCGAATTGTTCGAGGCCGAGTCCACTGCCCTCGGATACGAGATCCCCGGGAAGGATGTGCTTGGTTGCCTCAGGACCGAGATCCGACCGTTCATGCTCGACGCAGTGCGCAAGATCCGTGAGCGGTATCGAACCGCAATGCTCACGAACAATTTCAGCGTCGGTGATGATCCGGGCAGCGGATCCCACGGTGATGCCAAGCAGCTCTTCGAAGTAATCATCGAGTCGTCGAAGGCAGGGGTGCGCAAGCCGACTCCTCGCTTCTACGAGTTGGCGTGCGAAGCCCTCGAGGTCGAACCACAAGCCTGTGTCTTCCTCGATGACTTGGGCATCAACCTGAAGCCGGCCCGCGCCATGGGTATGACGACAATCAAGGTCGTTGACCCACATGTCGCCCTAGCCGAACTCAGCGACATCCTCGACATCCCCCTGCCCTAACCGGACAGGCCGCCACGACCCACAAAGGTTCATGGGAAGGTGGACGATTCAGCTCGCGCAGCGTTTCGGCGAGGAACGAGCTGAAAGGCGGGCTACCACCAGCGGCAAAGAAAAGTCCCTGGGAAGGTGGACGATTCAGCTCACGCAGCGTTTCGGCGAGGAACGAGCTGAAAGGCGGGCTACCACCAGCGGC
>JBDNHG010000858.1:0-3257 GCA_041688925.1 Acidimicrobiales bacterium
GACCTCTCGTGTCGACAATGACGCCAGCTAGCTGACTTCAGCCTGGCGTGGGCACACACGGCAGGGTGGCGGGTCCGCGCAAGTTCGAAAACGTGAACGAGTACGTCCCTCACCCACAGAGCGTCAAACACGCCGGCCAAGAATGGGAGCTTCTCTGCTAGTCCCTGTGCAGTACAGGACACGGCCGTCGGTACGTTCCGTTTCATTCGCAGCAAATTGCCCTCGGCAGGCTCGACGCCTGCTACGAAGCACCCAAACCGCTCGGTTATGTCTCGAATATGGCGACCGTCCCGAGAACCGACATCGAGAATTCGAGAGTCATGGCCCACGCCGATCTCGGCCAACATGTCGAACAACATGCGGGAGGAACGTGGATCGAGGCTCTCGCCAACGATGGAACTGGCACCGGACGCTTCATAGTGACGTTCGATTTCGTCGGAATAGATGCGATCGACGGCCAGACGCCATGCTGAGCTCTCGGTCATTGCCGTGAAGTGTAGACAGAGGTGTGGCAGCGGTCTGCTGCGGGACTACCCGCGGCTCATGACATGGACGGTCACACTCTGAGCCTCTCCTAACGACGGCCCGGCGAGCAAGCAGCGCTCAGCGGGCGATGATCGCTCCGGATTCGAGGAGGCTGGCAACGAGGTCGGTGTCGAGCCCAAGTTCGGCCATTACCTCGGTGGTGTGAGCAGCGAATTCAGGGCTCGGGCCCCGCACAGCCGATGACGACTTCTCTATTTGGAATGGCATGCCCGACGTGCGGTACGGGCCGAAGGCCGGGTGTTCCAGATCGACGACATAGTCGTTGGCGATGGCGTGTGGATCGACCATCGCTTGATGCGGCATGTTGTACGGCCCACAGGGATAGCCCGCGGCGCAGTCAGCCACTCTGCAGTTGTGCGCTCAGCAAAGGTTGCCTCGGCCTGCGCAATGACCGCCTGGAACGCCGGATCAGTTGTATCTGTCACGTTTGGCCGATCGATGCCCGTAACGGCATGGAATTTGTCGAACAGCCCGGGGGAGAGGCCCGCTAGCGACAGCAAGCCGTCGGCAGTCTGGTAGTGGCGGAAGTACAGCAGAAAGGCGCCTCCACCAGCCTGCACCTTGGACTCGTAGATATCGCGTTGCGTGTCGAAATCAGGCCCTGCGGCGCGGACCGCCTCGATGTCACCATCGAGTTCGGCTAGCTGCTGCTCGTCGGCGGGAAACAGCCCAAGTATCGGTGTTCCCAAGCTGATGGCTGTGCCGAGCAGCGAGGTGTCGATGCGCTGGCCTTCGCCGGTCTGATCGCGATGGCGCAGCCCCGCCATGACGGCGAAGGCCGCCGAGAACCCACTGCCGAAGTCATTGATCGCCGGCCGTGTGGGTCTCGGCGCTGTCGGGCCCGATCGATTCATGATGAACCCAACACCGCTGCGGCCCTGCACCAAGACGTCATAGCCACCGAAGTCAGCGTCGGGACCTTCGGGACCGAGCGCGCTGTGGGTCACATGAATGAGGCGAGGATTGACCGTCTGTGCATGATCCCAGTCGATGCCATAACGCGGCAGGTCCGGCAGCTTGAACGCAACGAGCGCGACATCGGCCCAACGAAACAGGGCATCGATCACCGGCCGAGCCTCCGGGGAACCCAAGTCGATCGCAATGCTTCGTTTGCCCGGATTGATAAGCGCGTACGCGCGGCTTTCGCCGTCGGCGAGCGTTGCCAGTAGCCGCATCGCGTCGCCTTCGGGCGGTTCGACCTTGACGACATCTGCGCCGAGGCCAGCGAGCAGACGGCCACAGTGTGGGATCGCAGCGTTCTGTGCGAACTCGACGACACGGATGCCGTCGAGGACACCCGCCGCAACCGTCATAGCGCAGCGCGCTTACGTTCGACGATGGCGTCGAACTCGGCATGGGTCAACTCGCCCCGCAGCAATGCAATCACGGCACGCCCAACTGGGCTCCGCGGCCATCGCGGGTCGTCGACGAAATCAAGTCCAGATGCGATCGAACCGTCCGCGGCGAACTCATAGGTGCGATAACCCGGGGGCAACAAGGTCGCCGCCGCCAGATCGAAGTTGTTCTTGAGCGCAGGGCAGACGAAAACCGGTCGGCCTTCAAACTCGTACTCGGCCGGCACGTGCGTGTGCCCTCCGGCCATACCTCGAACGTTCGGAAGCGACTGGATCAGGCCGCGCCACTCAGCCGCATACGCGGAATCGCTCGTGAGGCCTACCGGCGCAGCAGGCGGATGGTGCAGCCAAATGAACACATGCTCGGCAGATGTAGCCGCGCACATGTCGCTCACCCACGACGCTTCGCGCGCTCCAAGCGAGCCATTGCGGTGCAGCCGTTCGTCGTAGTCGGCAGGATCGACCAACCGGCCCGACTGGTGCGGAACCATCACGCCAGCATTCGAGTCGACGAACAAGTAGCACCACGCGCCAATCTCGATGGCACGCGATGTCCCCACCGTTGGTCGCCCCATGCCAGTGGTGAATGCAGCGTCTTGGTCATGGTTGCCGGGGCAGACGTTGACGGGTGCGTCGATCTGGCTGAACGCATCGGCGGCCTTGCGGTATTGGGCCGCTCGGCCGTGGTCGGCGATATCGCCGGTTACGACGACGAGATCGTGTGCCGCCTGCGACGCGAGATGATTGCGCACCGCCTCGAACGCTTCGGCGGTGTCATAGGCGAAGCCGCCCTCGGGAGCCTCTCCCGCTTCGAGGAAGTGCGTGTCCGAGAGCTGGGCGATACGAATTGGTTGGGTGGCAGTCGTCACCACCTCAGTCTTGCACGGGCAGAAGGGCCGAGCAGTTTACCGACCCACGACCATGCCACAGCTACCACCACCGGGGCGGGCACCACTGCCGAGTGTCAGGGCTGCCGCCGAACGGGGCCCGGACGAGTAGCTTGCCGGTATGCAGTTCTTCGATGATAGTGATGTGGCGGCGGCGCTTCCATGGGCTGAACTCATTGCGGCAATCGAAGCCGTCATGGTCGCTCCCGGCGCAACGGCGCCCGAGCGAACGGTGCACTCGATCGATGTTCCAGGTGGCCCCGCTTCGTCGCTGTTGCTCAAGCCCGGCTGGGTGGTTGGCGACGTCATTGCGGTAAAGGCGGTGACGTTTTTCCCTGACAACGGAGCGCTCGGGATGCCAACAGTCAATGCTGGCGTGTTGCTGTTTGACGGCGCCAACGGCACCTTCCTCGGCGCATGCGACGGCAATGAATTGACGACCCGACGCACCGCTGCGGCCTCGGCGGGC
>JBDNHG010000859.1:0-7900 GCA_041688925.1 Acidimicrobiales bacterium
GATGGCAAGGGCCTGATCTTCTTCCCCTTGACCGACTTCGCCGAACACACACTGAACCCGACTTACGAGCGGTTGCAGCACCACGGCGCATTCCTGAGTCTCAGCGACGGCGGCGCTCATTGCCGCTTGATCTGCGATGCATCGACGCCGACCTTCCTGCTCACACACTGGACTCGCGACCGCACCAACGGGCCCAAATTCAGTATCGAAGAAGCAGTCAAGCTGCAGACCCACGACACTTCTGAGCTCTACGGGCTCGGCGATCGGGGCACGCTCGAAGTCGGCAAACGCGGCGACGTCAACATCATCGACTATGACGGGCTGCGGCTGTATCCGCCCGAGATGGTGCATGACTTGCCCGCCGATGCACCCCGACTGCTGCAAAAGGCCGACGGCTACCGCTACACGATCGTGTCGGGCGAAGTCACCTGGCAAGACGGCGAACCCACCGGCGCCCGACCCGGCGTGCTGGTGCGAGGCCGCCGCTAGCTACAGCTGCTGGCCGGGATACAGGATGCTGGTTACTCTCCAGCAATGGAAGAAGAGGTTCTGCACGGTGGGGTTGCGAATGCTGGCGCCGTGGTCCGCGTCGGCCAACACGTGCTTCGGCCGGCGAACCCCAACTCCGAGTCCATTCACCGCGCGCTCTCGGGTCTTCGTAGAGCCGGTTTCGAGGGCGCGTCGAATCCGGTCGGGATCGACCCCGATGGCCGCGAGCGTCTCGAGTTCATCATGGGAGATGTCCCTCTCCCCCCATTCCCGGAATGGGCACGATCAGATGAAGCGCTTGCATCAATCGCGATTCTCATTCGTGGGCTGCACGATGCCTCGGCTTCAGTAGACCTGTCGTCGGGCACCTGGAGCAGCGAAATGTCTGATCCGCGTGGCGGTCCTGTCCTTTGTCACAACGATGTGTGTCTCGAGAATGTCGTATTCAAGGATGGACGAGCAATTGGGCTGCTCGACTTCGATTTCGCCGCCCCGGGCCGTCGCGTATTTGATCTCGCTTGCTTCGCACGCATGTGCGTTCCCGTCGACGATGACATCAGTGCCAGTCGGCTCGGATGGTCCGAAGCAGACCTGCCGGCTCGCCTGCGGCTTGTCGCTGAACGATTCGACCGGCGTCGCTGGTGGTGGTCTGATCACAAGAACCACTTCGAGGCGGCGCTCAAGTAACGCTCCCGCCATGACAGGCTCGAACGGTCGAGCTTCGTCGGCCAGGCCTTGATGCGCCAGGCATACCTCACCATCATTGCTTGACACGTGAGAAGCTGATCGAATGAAGATCAGTTGTGCATTTCCGCCGGTTCCTGAGACTCCAGATCACATCGTGCTCGCCGAGCAGCTCGGCTTCGAGACCGCGTGGGTGTATGACACGCCGGCGTTGCAACTCGATTGCTGGATGACGCTGGCGCTGGCTGCGGTTCGCACCGAGCGAATCCGATTGGGGCCAGGCGTGCTCATTCCGTCGCTTCGCAATCCCATGACGACCGCGGCGGCGATCGCCACGCTCGTCGGCCTGGTCGGTCAAGACCGGGTCATCATTGGGGCTGGTACCGGCTTCACCGGTCGTCGGGCCATGGGACAGAAACCGCTGAGCTGGAAACACTTCCCTGGCATGGTCGATGACATTCGTGCGCTGCTGCGCGGCGAAGAAGTCGAGGTCGACGGACAACCCGTGCGCATGTTGCACTGGCCCGGTCAAGCCGTCGAGCGACCGATCGAGGTTCCCTGGATCATGGGAGTGAACGGTCCCCGGGGTCTTCAGGCTGCAGCCGACGCCGGCTGCGGCGTGTTCACGTCTCGACCCCGGGCCGATGCGGACTACAGCCAGATCGACGACATCATGTTGCTCGGCTTTGGCACGATCATGGACGACGACGAAACCGTCAACAGTCCGCGTGTGATCGCCACTGCCGGTCCCGGTGTGGCTGTTGCCTATCACGCCTTCCTCGAACAAGACGACCCGCGGCTCGACGGATTTCCCAACGCCGATCGCTTTCTTGAGCTGGCAAACGCGCTGCCCGAGCGCAGTCGCCATCTCGATCTACACGCTGGGCACCTGACCGAACTCAACGAGATCGACAAGCAGGTCGTAACCAGTGACGCCATGGCCATCACACCATTCACCTGTCACGCCGCCGAGATGCCAGGTCGGCTCGAACGACTTGTTGATCAGGGCGTAACCGAAGTCGCCTTCCAGCCCATGGGCGATATCGAACGAGAACTCAACGCAATCGCCGCAGCAGCTGGGCTCAACGGCTAGCACTAGCTCATCTCAGAGTCATTGGCGCCAGCCACTGATGCACGATGCGCTGAAACCCGCGTTTCGGTTGACCCGACACGGTGCGCGCCAGACGGCCGAGGGCCACCCATATCGCTGCGGATGCATGGGAAACTGTTGCTGTGAGCTTCGGTGACAGTGTCAGACCCGCCGACGGGATTGGTTCAGCTGAGTGGATCGCGAGCGCTCGTGACGGAGCGCCGGGGACGGTCGGCGGTCTCGTGCCGAATCGGTACGAGTCACTCCTGCGGGTCTACCCGCCCGCTGAATGCGAAGATTGGTGGACGCCGTATCGCGATCTCTTCGCCACGGTCGCGAAGGTTGGCCAACGACACACCGCCACCCCAGATCAGGCCTGGTTCGCTATCTGGGAAGGCCACGGCTTCGACAACGTCACAACCCAGATCGCTCACCGAGGGCCGCTCGACGACGACGCCAAGCGAACGCTCGAGCTACGGCGTGCGGCGCTGCGCGCCGAGAACCATCGCCGCACCGCCGACATCCTCGCCGGGCTCGCCCAAGTGCCACGGTTCGAGCTCCCGAACCGGGCCTACTATCTGGTCGAGGGCCCCGTCACCGCGGTGACGCAGCTGCGGTATCCAGACATGGACAGGTGGCGCAACCCCGACCTGTTCTGGCCCGACGATCGGCGATGGTTTGTTGCGACCGACGTCGACTTCTGGTCGCTCTACATTGGTGGCGACCACGACCTCATCACCGAACTCGCCGCCGGTGTGCCTACCGCCGCCGAGCCAGTTTCGTTCGATTATCCGCTTGAAATCGAAAACTGACGGGGTCAAGTTGGCCAAGGGCGGTGCGCCCCAGCTTGCATCTTGGGGCGCACAGGCCCGATGCTTCTGACATGGAAGAAGACGCAGCTGCCGAAGAGACCGCGGTCGATCCGTTCAGCGATACGCCTCCGCCCGAGACCGAAGCGGTTCGCCCCGGCGAGAATCTGGACTGGGTGGCCATCGAGGCGTATCTGCGCGCCGAGCTGCCACCAGAGCTCACGGTCGGCAACTTTGTGGTCAGCCAGTTCCCCAACGGGTCGGCGAACCTGACCTATCTCATCGCGTTCGGCAACCACGAGCTGGTCTTGCGTCGACCTCCGTTCGGAACAATCGCGCCCGGCGCCCACGACATGGGCCGCGAGTACAAGGTGCTGTCACGCTTGTGGCGCACGTTCGACAAGGCGCCTCGGGCCTACGTGTTCTGCGACGACCGCGATATAGCCAGCGCTGACTTCTTTGTGATGCAGCGCCGCCAAGGTGAAGTCATCAGGGGTGTGGTGCCGCCATCGATGCGTCATCATGATCGGGTCGGCCACCGCATGGGCATTGCTCTGGTGGACGCAATGGCAGAGTTCCACCTCCTCGTTCCAGACGCAGTCGGGCTGGGTGACCTCGGTCGTCCCGATGGCTTTATCGCCCGCCAAGTCGGAGGCTGGAAGAAGCGCTGGGACCTCGTCGCCGATCCTGGCTATGACGCTGCCATGTCTGCGCTGCACACCCGTCTCGAGGCGACCTTGCCCGAACCGCAACGTGTCTCGCTCGTGCACAACGACATCAAGCTCGACAACTGCATGTTCGACCCTGCCGACCCCGACAACGTCATCGCCTTCTTCGACTGGGATATGACCACGCTCGGCGATCCGCTGGCTGACCTCGGCACCCTGCTCAACTACTGGCCCGACCCCGACGACGCCGAGACCGTCCAACGTGCCAGCCACGACGGCATGGCGGCGATGGGCTTGCCCAGCCGGGCCGAGCTCATTGAACGGTACGGCAGCCGCACCGGCCTCGATGTCAGCCAGGCACCCTGGTACGACGCCTTCGCCCAATGGAAGACCGGCGTCGTGATTCAGCAACTCCACCACCGGTGGAAGATGGGCAACTCGTCGAACGAGCGACATGAAACCATCAACGAGCGACTCCCCTCGCTGATCAACTCGGCCCAGGACCTGCTCGACTGACTCAACTACCTGCCACCTTGGCTAGTGTCGAGCAATATGGAGTATGGAGTTGAGCGGCATGGAAGCGAACGCATGAGCTGGTTGCTCGATGGCGCACGGTCTCGAGATGACCTGTTGGCCCTGCACCCGCCGTTGGCAGCCGATCACCAACGTGTACTCGACGAGATCTGGAACAGCTCACTTGATTCCCGCATCCTCGAGTACTGCCGCCTGCGTACCGCCACCCTGCTTCGCAACACGCTGGCGTGGGATGAACCCCGGTCGGTTGCAGCTGTGGCCGCCGGTCTTGACGAGTCGCTGGTGACAGCGCTGGCACAATGGCCGACTCATGATGGCTTCGATGCCGTTGCCAAGGCCTGCCTTCGCTTGGCCGAACAGTACGTCATCGATGTGCACGGCATCACCGACGCCCAGGTAACCGAACTCGAGGGCCACATCGGCCCCGACGGGGTCATCACCTTGACGACCGCGCTCGCAGCCTGGGAGATCACCCACCGCTTCGACAATGCTCTATTCGACAATGCTCCACTCACGCGAGCGACCCAAGGAGACAACTGATGTCGACTACTCCACGTATGCCTTCTGCCATCGAGGGCAAGGCAGCATCGATCCGCACGGTCATGGCTCACAGCTCGGCCGTGCGCCAGGCATTCGACAAGATGTACGCCACCCTGTGGTCGAATGGCACGGTCGATGTCGATGTCAAAGAACTGGTAAGGCTGCGCAATGCTCGGGTGACCGACTGCGGTCTTTGACGCCAGATCCGATTCGACCAAGCCCGTGAGGCTGGTCTCACCGAAGATCTCGTCGACGCCATCGATGACCACCATCAGCACAGCGCATTGCCCGAGCACTACAAGGTGGCATTGGCGTGGGCAGACAGCCTGCTCGCGGGCGGCTCTGAACCCGACGACGAGCTCAAGGCCCGATTACGTCAGCACTTCACCGACAGCCAAATCATGGAGCTGACCTACGCAATGGGTAGCTTCATTGGCTTTTCGAAGCAGCTGATCATGCTCGGCCTCGAACCCGAAACGATGCCGGTCACCGGCGTGCCCATCCCAAGCTGAACCTCATCCCTAGCCAGAAGGACTCCCATAAAGCTGTCTGTTGACTATCCCAGTGTTGCGTTCCGAGAAGGCCCGGCCAAGGTGCTCGAGCTCGGAAAGGCAATCGAAGACATCGGTTATGACGAGATCGCCGTGTTCGACCACGTCGTCATGGGATATCCCACCGACGATCGGCCGCGGCCTATCTATCCGCCGAAGATGCCGGTGCTCGAAGCGCTGATTCTCATGGCCCAACTTGGGGCCGTAACCGACCGGATCGGCCTGTCTACCGAAGTGCTCGTGCTCCCGCAGCGCCAACCCGTGCTCGTCGCAAAACAGATCAGCACCATCGACCTGATGTCTCAGGGAAGAGTGCGGCTCGGCGTCGGCGTCGGCTGGAAAGAGTCTGAATACGACGCGCTCGAAGAAGACTTCACCAATCGTGGCCGCCGTATGGACGAAGCGATCGCGCTGATGCGGTCGTATTGGTCTGACGAACAGATCGATTTCGACGGCGAGTACTACTCCTCTACCGCAATGGCGATGGAGCCGAAACCAGCACAGCCCGGCGGCCCCCAGATCTGGATCGGTGGCGGCAGCAAGGCCGCATTGCGTCGAGCTGGTCAGCTCGGCGACGGCTGGATGGGAAGCGCACTCTCGTCAGAAGACAAGATCACCGCATCGGTGGCAACGATTCGAGCCGAGGCCGAAGCGGCCGGTCGAGATCCGGCAACGATCGGCATGCAGATGATGCTGCAGCCACCTCCTTCGAAGGAGGCAGACAAGGCGTATTACGCCGACCATGACCAGGTCGTGCAGCGAGTCGTGCGGCTGCAAGAACTCGGCTTCGAGTGGGTCTCGCTGAACGCCACCGCGATCTATCAGGCCGGCGCCCGCTCGGTCGATGCCATGGTCGAACAGCTCGGCCTGTTATACGCAGCCATCACCGCCGAGACGTGAGATAAAGGACGCATCATGACGATCAGCTTGGGTGTCACGATGCCGTTGCTCGACACCGGCGGTTCCCCCGAGTTCGTGCGCGATTTCGCGCAAGCGGCCGAGGAACTCGGTTATCAAGGGCTGGCGCTCGCCGACCATGTGCTTGGTGCCAATATCGAAAGCCGCCCTGATTGGGGTGACCGGAACACATCAGCGGACTATTTCCATGACCCGTTTGTGCTGTTCGGATTCCTGGCTGCCTGCACGACGACTATCGAATTCTCTACGCAGGTGATGATCTTGCCGCAGCGTCAGACCGCACTTGTCGCCAAGCAGGCGGCCTCGCTCGACGTGCTCTGCAACGGGCGGTTTCGATTCGGCATCGGCAGCGGCTGGAACCCGGTCGAATACCAGGCATTGAACGAAGACTTCACGAATCGTGGCAAGCGCCTGACCGAGCAGGTCGAGGTCATGCGCCGGCTCTGGGCTGAACCCCATGTCGACTTCGCGGGCGACTATCACCAGATCGACGACGCCGGCATCAACCCGCTGCCAACACGTCATTCAATTCCGCTGTGGTTCGGCGGCCACGAGGACCGCATGCTGCGCCGCATCGCCAAACTTGCCGACGGCTGGATCATGTTGGCCTTTCCTCCCGACGACACCGCCCTCGAAGCATTCGAGACCATGCGCGGCTACATCTGCGACGAGGGTCGTGATCCCGCCGACGTCGGACTCGAGATCTGGACCTCGATTGGCGACGGTGACGACGACAAGCTGCGCGCCGACTTCCAGTTCTGGAAAGACGCCGGCGTTAGCCACATCACCCTCAACAACTGGTACGACCGCCCTCCGCACAACCGCATGGCCGACCGAGGCACCGAAGCCCACATGAATGCCCTGCACCACTATCGCGATCTGGTCGACGACCTGCTCTAGAGATGGTGCACTCCATTGGGCAGTGCACCATCTCTGGCGCTACGCATTGGCACTGCCTGCCAAGCAGCGCGAGACTCGGGTTCCTCCGAGAAAAGGGCGCATCGTG
Source organism: Acidimicrobiales bacterium (assembly GCA_041688925.1). Classification (GTDB taxonomy): domain Bacteria; phylum Actinomycetota; class Acidimicrobiia; order Acidimicrobiales; family UBA10347; genus UBA10347. The sequence goes on from JBDNHG010000859.1 coordinate 7,290, forward strand.
ACAGACACGGTCATCTACGAGATTCGCGACAAGATCGCGTTTGTCACCATCAACCGACCTCATGCCTACAACGCGTGCGACAAGCCGACCTATGCGCGGCTATCTGAGGTTTGGCAGGACTTCGCCGTCAACGATGATGCCTGGATTGCGATCCTGACCGGGGCTGGCGACAAGGCGTTCTGCGCCGGCAGCGACATCAAGCAGAACTTCACTACCAAGCCCGAACCAGCCGACGCGTTCGCCGCCGGGGGGCGGCCCGACCTCATGCGAGGTCTCGATGTCTGGAAGCCGATCATTGCTGCGGTGAACGGCCATTGCAATGGAGGCGGCCTCGAGATGGCACTTGGTTGCGACATACGGGTCGCATCCGAAAACGCGCAGTTCGGCCTGGGCGAGTCACGCCTGGGACTGCTGCCAGGAGGCGGCGGCACCCAGCGACTCACGCGCACGATTCCCTTGGGCGACGCTCTGTGGATGTTGTACTCGGGCGAACGCATCGATGCCGCCGAAGCCCATCGTGTTGGTTTGGTCAATCGAGTCTTGCCGCAAGCCGACCTCATGGCGACCGCCGAGTCGATGGCTCGTAAAATTTTGGAAGCGGGCCCACTGGC
>JBDNHG010000860.1:0-2379 GCA_041688925.1 Acidimicrobiales bacterium
CGCCTTGCTTCGCTGCGGCTATCCGAGCTGAATCCTCTACGGTCCCAGACCGCGTTCCGAGTGCGGGTAGCCCGCCTTGCTTCGCTGCGGCTATCCGAGCTGTACCTCAGCCGATGCTTCGGCCGCCGTCGACGTCGAGACAGACGCCGGTCAAAAAGCTCGCTTCTTCAGAGGCGAGGAACATCACCGAGTTCGCAACGTCCTCGGGTGTCGCTCGGCGACCCATCGGGATGCCGTCGATCACCATCTTCTCGCGGTTCTCAGACAGCTGTTCGACGCCCATCGCGCTCATATCGAAGCCCGTCGGCGACGACACCGGCGCCACGCAGTTCACGCGGATGTCGGGCGCAAGTTCGACGGCGAGACCCTTGGTCAGCGTGATCACGGCTGCCTTTGATGCGTTGTATGGCGTCAGGCCCTTACGCGGCCGTCGTGCACCGATCGATGCGGTACTTACGATTGCGCCGCCCGGCGCCATGTGGGGAACGAAGTATTTGGAGGCGAAGAAGATGGGTCGCACATTGATCGTCCACATGAAGTCGAACTGTTCAGTCGTCAGATTGACCATGTAGCCACCGCGGTGGGGAAGCCCTGCGTTGCAGGCCACGATGTCGATACCGCCCCACGCCTCGACAACGACGTCGGCAAGCTGCTGGTGCGCTTCCTCACTGGTGACATCGAGCCCGAATGCGAGCGCGCCGTCGAGGTCATCGGCAACGGCCTGGGCCGCCGACTCATCGATATCGGTCACCATGACCTTGGCGCCCTTGCTTGCAAAGCCGCGGGCTATTGCTGCACCGAAGCCGCTGCCGGCGCCGGTCACGATCACTCGTTTGCCGTCGAATCTCATCGTTTCTCCTACGAATCTATGCGTGGTCGAGCGCATAGGATTCAGCGCCGCCCGGCGCCAACCTAGGCGGTCGTTTCAGCCACGACGAATTGTGACGTCCCCAATGGACGTCACTATTCGTGCCGCAGTACCGCTTATTGTGGAGCGAATTGGCCTGGCGCCAGGCGCATGGGCAATGCTGAACCATGACCACTGTTGAAACGGCAACCGGTTCCATCGACGGCACCGCACTCGGGCGGGTGCTCATGCATGAGCACGTATTCGTGATCTCGACCGAGATCCAGCAGAACTATCCCGAGGAATGGGGCGACGAAGACGAGCGCATCGCTGACGCTGTCACTCGGCTGAACGAACTGAAGGAAGCGGGCATCGACACGATTCTCGATCCAACGGCAATCGGTCTCGGACGGTATATCCCTCGTATCGCAAAGGTCGCGGCGCAGACCGATCTGAACATCGTGGTAGCCACCGGGCTCTACACATTCAACGAATTGCCTCACTATTACGCACGACGTGCGCCCAAGGCCGGCGAGGTCGATGCCATGACGACACACTTCGTGGGCGACATCACCAACGGCATCGCCGACACCGGCATCAAGGCCGCCGTCATCAAATGCGCCACCGACAAGCCGGGGATGACAGCCGATGTCGAGCGCACGCTACGCGCTTGCGCCCAAGCACATCGTGAGACCGGAACGCCGATCACCACGCACACCAATGCCGAAATGCGCCGTGGGCTCGAGCAACAGGACGTCTTCGAATCCGAGGGCGTCGACCTGACACGGGTCGTCATTGGACACTGCGGCGATACCGATGACCTCGACTATCTCAAAGAGATCGCCGACCGCGGCAGCTATCTCGGCATGGACCGTTTCGGCATCGACGGCTACCTGCCGTCGACCGCTCGCACTGCGGTTGTCGCCGAGCTGTGCCGCCAGGGTTACGCCGATCGCATGGTGCTCAGCCATGACGCCTCGTGTTATATCGACTGGATCGAAGGTGAGGTACCGATGGGGAACCTGCCCGACTGGCACTATTTGCACATCAGCCGTGACGTGCTTCCAGCGCTGGCCCAGAACGGCGTGACTCCCGAGCAGATCGACACCATGCTCGTCGACAATCCCCGTCGTTTCCTCGAGTCGTCAGCCCTCGGCTCATACTGAGCGACCACACCTGCTGAACGATCGCGTCTTGCCAGATCGCCCGCAGGGCTCAGTCGATACAAGCAGTGTTCGTGCGCCGGGCGACGAGCCAGGCAACGCCGTCACCTTCGGTTGAGGCGAGCAACTCGAGTGATGCGAAGGTTCGGGTCAGCTCACCGGAAGCGATCCGGAACCTGCCGGGCGCTGCACCCACCTCGCTCAGCGCTGCGATTGCAAGCAGGCCACCAGGAGCGAGTCGATCGATGATCGACTCGTCAAGCCGCTCGTCACGAAACAGATTGCAGATGACCAGGTCGACCAGTGGCCCCGGCGGTAGTCCGGCGTCAAAATCGGCGGTAGCGAAGGCACAGCGCTCGCCGACGCCGC
>JBDNHG010000861.1:0-1019 GCA_041688925.1 Acidimicrobiales bacterium
CGGGTTCATGCAGGCCCGCTCGGTGACGGTCGGTGGGCGTCACCATTCCGGGCACCGGTGTCGGAGGCGACCGACGAAGGGTTTGACATGTCGCTGCTGTGGATGGCGATGGACTGCAGTTCTGCTTGGTACATCTCGCACAGCTCGATCGAGCAACGGCGAGCCGTTACGGTGCAGCTCGCTGTTCAAACCCACGCACCGCTGACGCCAGAGACCGACTACGCGCTCGTTGCGTGGCACGGCGACTATGCCCAAGGTTGGGACGGCCGCAAACGAGGTGCCGCTACTGCGCTGTTCGACGCAGACGGCGCGTGTGTCGCGCAGTCACGGTCGTTCTGGGTCGCCACCGCCTGACAGTGGTCAGGTGTTCGCCGTCAAGAACGCCGAGATCGCAGTGGTGGCCGCCGCGAGTGCGTCGCCGGTTTTCCAATCTTCGATGAACGTGCAATTCGGCAGCAGATCGGCAAGTTCTCGCGATGTTGATTCGGGGTGATACATGTCATTGCCCATCAACACCATCGATGGCGTTTCGATCGCTGCTGCTTGGGCACGGGACGTGTTGAACATGAACGGGCCGTCATACATGTTCGATCGGAACGAATCAAAGGCCGCCTCGTCGGCCTCAGGATGGTCGGCCGCGATGTTGACCCGCCAGGCATCGAACATGTCATAGAACGCCTGATGGTTGCCGTAAAGGCCGATGGGTTGAAGGAAAACCGCAGCGGCGACCCGCTCGGGCGCAGCCATACACAGGCCGGTGATATAGGGACCACCAATGCACATGCCGGCGACGGCGAACCGATCGATACCGAGATGATCCAACAACCCGAGTTGGTCGGCGGTATAGGTGTGCCAACCGTCATCGGCGCTGACGGGGGCCGTCGACTGACCAGCATTGCGCTGGTCCATGGCAATCACTTGGAAGTCGTCGACAAGCGCCACCAACGGGTTCCACGCCATCGAATTCCACTTGTCGAAGTCTGAGTACATACCCCCGGGTGCGATGAGCAGCACGGGAA
>JBDNHG010000862.1:0-3343 GCA_041688925.1 Acidimicrobiales bacterium
TATTCCGTTCGGGGCTATTTGCCCGACCAAGTACCCGAGCAAGACATCCGAGAAGTCCTCGACAGCGCTCGATTCTCTGCCTCAGGCACGAACACCCAGCCCTGGCATGTCGCGGTGGTCTCCGGTGATGCTCGCAATCGCCTCGAGACAGAGCTGTGCGCCTTGTTCGATGCTGGCACGCCCCAGACCGCCGAGTTCTCCCGAGACGCCAAGGTGGGAAGCCCCTATATCGATCGGCGTCGGGCATGCGGCTTCGGTTACTACGAAACGATGGGCGTGACTCGCGAGGATCGTGAGGGCCGAACCCGCATCGCACGCAAGAACTTCGAGTTCTTCGGCGCCCCTCACGTGGCGTTCTTCTCGATGCCGGGCCACTTCGTGTATCCGCAGGCCGCCGACATGGGGATTTTCCTTCAGTCGGTCATGCTGGTCATGTTCGAAAAAGGTCTGGGCTGCATCGCGCAAGGTTCACTGGCCGGCTATCCCGAGCCGGTCAAGGCGATCGCCTCGATTCCTGAAGGAAACGAGATCATGTTCGGCTTGTCGTTTGGCTACGAAGACCGCGACGCCCACATCAACACCGTGCGCAACCCACGCGAATCGGTCGACACCATCGCCAGCTTCACCTACTGACTAAAAGTCGATGACGGTGCGGGTGCCCTCGCGGCGTTGCATGGCCTGGTAGCCGTCGTTGATCTGGTCGAGTTGGATGTGCTTGCTGACCATCTCGTCGAGCATCAGACGGCCGTCGAGGTACATGTTCACGTATTGCGGCATGTCCTTGCGGAACACGTTCGAACCCATCATCGAACCCTTGAGGGTCTTCTCCATCATGAAGATTTCATAACCGGGGATCTCGACCTTGGTATCGAACGGCATCATGCCGACGATGACTGTGGTGCCTCGGATACCGGTGATGGCCCATGCTTGCTCGGCGGTCTGTTTGAGGCCAATGCACTCAAAGGCGTAGTCGGCCATCTGGCCGCCGGTTGCTTCCTTGACGGCGGCGACGGCGTCGACTTCGGCGCCGTTGATGATGTCGGTCGCGCCGAGCACCTTGGCGAGCTCGAGTTTCTCGGGTGTGATGTCGACGGCGAAGATGCGCCCGGCGCCCGCGATACGCGCACCTTGCAGCGCAGACAGGCCAATGCCGCCGCAGCCGAAGATCACGACGGTTGATCCGGGCTCGATGCGCGCAGTGCGGAACACGGCGCCGACGCCGGTGGTCACGCCACAACCAATGAGCGATGCCTTGTCGAGCGGCATGTCTTCGTGCACCTTGACTATGGCGTTCTCGTGCACGAGCATTTCTTCGGCGAATCCGCCGAGGCGGGCGAATTGTGCCAAACCTTCGCCTGTGGCGTTGGTCAGGCGAGGCGCAGCGCCTCGGGCTCGCCCGACGGCATGCAGGTTGGTGCACACGTTTGGATGGCCGGTCAGGCACATATTGCAGGTGCCGCAGAACAACGACAGGCAAGTGATCACTCGGTCGCCTGGTTTGCAATAGGCGACGTCTTCGCCGACCGCTTGCACGATCCCGGCCGACTCATGGCCCATGACCGCCGGCAGCTTCGTTTGCCAGTGGCCTTCCATGAAGTGCAGGTCGCTGTGGCACAGCCCCGCATGCACGGTCTGGATGAGCACCTCGTTGGGCCCGGGTTTGTCGACGGTCACCTCTTCGATGACCAATTCGCCAGGGATCTGATTCAGTACAGCAGCCTTCATCTCTCTATCTTCGATGACGAGGGAGATTCACGCAAACCGAGCGAACGCGTTGCACCGAACTCTGAGGATCAGTGCCTACGCGCAGCCGGTCGGCACTGGAAGTAGTGCTGCGCTGAATTCGGTGGCGCTGTATGGCCCACCTACGGTTGGGTCATGACTAATTGGCTCGAAGCCCATGGTGGCGTACACGGTGATGTAAACGATGGGTTCGAGGCGGTGGCCGAGGCATTCGTCGACAATTTCGCTGACCGCAACGAGACGGGTGCCTCGGTGTGTGTCTATGTCGGCGGCGAACAGGTTGTCAATCTCTGGGGCGGAGCTGCGAGCCACAAGACGAACGAACCATGGCGGCAAGAATCTGCGACGGTTGTCTTCTCGACGACCAAGGGTGCAGCTGCGATCTGTGTCGCCAGGCTCGCCGAGGCCGGCCTGCTATCGTACGACTCGCCGGTGGCCAACTATTGGCCCGAGTTCGCAGCCGCCGGGAAGGAATCGATCACCGTTGGTCAGATGATGAGCCATCAGTCCGGGCTCAGCTATGTGGAACCACCGCTGACACTCGACGCGATCCTCGAGGTCAAGCCGGTCGTCGACGCGCTGGCAGCACAAGCGCCGCTGTGGGACCCGGGCACCAAACACGGCTATCACGCGCTGTCTTTCGGTTGGCTCGCAGGCGAGCTCGTTCGCCGCGTCGACGGGCGCACTATCGGCTGCTACTTCGCGGACGAAGTCGCCGGACCGTTAGGCCTCGATTTCTGGATCGGCCTACCCGAAGATCAAGAATGGCGGGTCGCCCTGCTGCGGGGTGCGCCGCGTCCCACCGGTGATGAACTCGAACTGATGCGCAAGATCGCCGGACCCGGTAGCAGCGGCGGCCGAGCGCTCACCATGAGCGGGGCGTTCGCTCCTGTCGACGGCGTCGACCCATTTCGCACCAGAGCGGTGCGAGCCAGTGAGATCCCGGCTGCGAACGGCGTGACGAACGCTGCGTCGGTCGCACGCATGTACGCAGCCACGATTGGTGAGGTCGACGGTGTGCGCCTGCTCACCGATGCCACAGTCGACACGGTTCGGGCGGAACAGGTCTTTGGTCCCGACGAGTCGCTGGTGCTGCCAACTCGATTCGGGTATGGATTCATGCTGCACTGTGACGAGCTCGTACTCACCCAGGACGGCGCATTTGGTCACTATGGAGCGGGCGGGTCGCTGGGGTTTGCCGATCCGGCGACAGGCATGGGATTCGGGTACGTCATGAACCAGATGGGCGGTGGCATCGCCAGCGATCCACGCGCCGTCTCGCTGCTCGAAGCGGCACACCGCTGCATCAAATAACGCCGTATCAACTAACGCCGTATCAACTAACGCGAACATCGCCATGTGTTGCGCCCTGGGGGACGCAACATATGGCGATGTTGAGTGGTCTTGTGTTACCTGCGGCTAACGCAGGCGAGACGAACTAGGAGATCTCGCAGCCGTCGAGGTCGCCGGCGTTACGCCAGTCGTCGAGGATCTCGAAGAACTTCACCGGCCCGCCGCCGTAGCTGGCGTTGAAGAAGCCATTCGGGTTCGTTTCTCCACCCTCGTTGTTGTAGTAGCCGGGAGTGCATTGCGCCCGGAA